>NZ_CP079737.1:2403474-2703909 GCF_019916025.1 Paraclostridium bifermentans
TTTATAGCTTTGAGTTTCTAAGTTTTTCATATTCTCATATACAGTAGCTGGAGGAGTTGAAAATCTTTGATTTCTTTCTTCTTCTTCATAATCTTCAAATACATCATTTTCGTCTCTATAAGCTCTATTTTTTTCTAGATAAAAACTATTTTCGCCTATATCTTTTGATAGTTCCTTCTCTAATTCCTTTGTACCTAATTTACTCTCAGCAACAGCCTTTATTCCATGAATTATAGTTTGGTATGCTCCAGCTATAACTAAATAAGTATTAGATAATGGATTTGGAGATCTAAGCTCAAATCTTGTAGATAAAGGACTATTAAGATCTCTTATAAGTCCAACTAATATAGATCTATTTCTTGATGGAACTTCATAAGAGTGACCTACTGATGTAACTATACAAACAGGGGCTTCAAAACCTGGAACTAATCTATTGAATCCATCATTAGACGAAGTAACAAATGGGTTTAGTACTTCATAGTTTCTAAGTATTCCCATTAAAGCTCCATATCCAAACTTTGTAGTATAATCATTTTTCATATCTTCTGGTGAAAATAAATTGACTATCTTTCCATTTTTAAGCTTTGCACTAATTCCAAAGTGAGTGTGTTCTCCACTTCCTGCAACACTATCTAAAGGCTTAGCTTTGAAAGTTACTTCTAAACCACTTCTACAAAAAACGTCTTCTATAACTTCTCTAGCCAATAATTCATTATCCGCGCATTGAAGTGGTGTTGAATATTTCCAGTCTATTTCTAATTGTTCCATTGCATGGTTAGTTTTTCCATCTATACTAATAGAGCTTGTTATTCCTCCAACCTCTTTATGACCCATTTCTGGTTCTACCCCTAAATTTTGAAGTATTATTAGACTATTTTCTAGACAAGTTCTTATAATTCCTTTTGTTCTTTTCCAATACTGTTCTTTTAAACTTTGAGATACATGAAGAGCTTCTATATCAGCTTTATCTTCCGGTGTGTTTACCCAAAATTCTAGTTCTGTTGCAGCAGTTAGATTTATACTTTCTATTTCATCTACGCTACTTATTCCTAGACCTTCAAGCATGTGTGGTTGTTGTGATATTATGTTCATTATAACTTCTTTTGTGTATTCTTCTGACTTTTTTAAAATCCCTCTAGAGCAAACTCTTTTTCCTTCATGTAATAAAAATGCTGGTATTTTTAAAGTTCCTATCGGTAAGTTGCACTTATTACACATATTTTCCATATTATAATCTATATACCAAATAGCATCATTATCTGGCATTAAATCAACTTTTGCATTGTTTAATGTTGCTATATTGTATAATTCAACACTAGAACCATCAGTTTGTATCCCTGAATTTAAAAATCCTGTAATATCATCTAGAAAAAGTTCTATAGGTATTTTTTCATCTATAGCATTTCCACCTAGATCAACTCCCATCAGAGATACAAATTTTATATTTTCATGTTGAGACAATAGTTCCTTTAAATCTTTTTCATTGTGACTATGTTTTTCAATAACATATAATAAAGATTGCATTTTTATCCCCCAATTCACTGATTTTATTTTATGATTTGCAAGTTATAATGTTTTTCAGAATAAAACACTTTTAATTCGCAATATAATTTATATTATTATAATATATTTGTATTTTGTTCGCAATATATTTAATTTTTTAAATTTACTTAAAAATCCTGTGTATGATTTTTTTTTTACATAGGGTATACTAAATTAATAACCAAAAATTTTTAGGAGAGATTCGTATGGAATATATAGTTTTCGATTTAGAATTTAATCAGGGGTTTGATAAAGAAAATAACAAAACATTTTCTAATGAACAATGCCCTTTTGAAATAATACAAATAGGAGCTATAAAACTTGATGCTAATTTTAATATAATCGACAAATTTAGTAGTTTTGTAAAACCCAATATATATAAAACCATCCATCCATTCGTTGGAAAAATGACTCATATAACATTGGACAAAGTAAAAGATGCACCTTCTTTTTCAAACGTATATAAGGAATTTAGAAAGTTTATTTCTAGCAAGTCTAGTATAATGTGCGTTTGGGGTTCTGGAGATTTAAAGGAGTTATACAGAAATATAAATTATTACTCACTTACTTCAAAAGGATTGCCCCAGTTATATATAAACGTTCAGCAGTATGCATCATCTTACTTTAATAATCCAACTGGCCAAAGTATCGGCCTTCAAAATGCTATACAAATTTTGCAACTTGAACAAGACAAAGCATACCACGATGCTTTAAACGACGCTTACTATACAGCTTTAGTTTTAAAAAATATCTACGATGAAAATATAGTTGCAGATACTTATGTATATACACCTGTTAAATCCAATAGAACTAGATCTAAATCAGTTAAAAAGAAAGTTAACTACCTTGCTTTATTTGAAGAATTTAAAAAGATACTAGGAAGAGATTTAACTTCAGATGATAAGAAACTTATAGATTTAGCTTATAAGATGGGGAAAACTAATCAGTTTTTAATAGATGATATACCAGCTCCAACACCTAAAGCTTCACCTAAATCTAGTAAGAAAAAATCAAAACATGGTTTTAAGTATAAAAAAAGAAGATAAGTCCTAATTTTAGGACTTATCTTTTTTATATATTTTTATGCATTCAAAAACAACATTTTTATATTTTCATATTGTGCAAACTCTACAACATCTATTGGTTTATCTTCATTTCTAAATTTGCTTTCTTTTCCTACATATACATTTACATTTCCAACTTGATTGTATACTTCATCTATAATATTTATAAAATCTTCACTTTTTAAGCTTTCTCCTTTAGACTTTATAAATACTACACTTTCATTATCTTCATTTCTAACTATAGACTCTATTCCAAACAAAAGACTCTCTTCTTTTATATAAACAACTTCAGCTCCTAAAGCTATCCCTTTATTTACTTTTTCTTTAAGCTGTACTATATTCATAATACCCTCCTTTATTTAACAGTTTATTAAATTATATTAAAGGTATTATGATTTTATGTTTTATTTTATCACTAACTCAACTGGACAATGATCAGAACCTAGTATTTCAGTATGAATGTCTGCTGATACCAGTCTATCTTTTAACTTATCAGATGCACAGAAATAATCAATTCTCCATCCAGCATTATTGTTTCTAGCATTAAATCTATATGACCACCAGCTGTATACGCCTTCTTTATCTGGATTAAAGAATCTATAAGTATCTATAAATCCTGAATTTAAAAAATCTGTGAATTTATTTCTTTCATCATCTGTAAATCCAGCATTTTTTCTATTTGTCTTAGGATTTTTCAAATCTATCTCTGTATGAGCTACATTTAAATCCCCACACATTATAACAGGTTTTATCTCATCTAACCTATTTAAATAATCTCTAAAATCATCTTCCCACTTCATTCTATATTCAAGTCTTTTTAAACCCTGTTGTGAATTTGGAGTATATACTGTCACAAAGTAAAAATCTTCAAATTCTAATGTTATAACTCTTCCTTCATTATCATGCTCTTCTATTCCTATTCCATACTTAACATCTAATGCCTTATTTTTTGAAAATACAGCAGTCCCTGAATAACCTTTCTTTTGAGCATAATTCCAGTAATCGTAATATCCTTCAAGATCTAAATCAATTTGACCTTCTTGAAGTTTTGTTTCTTGCAAACAAAATATATCTGCATCTATTTCTTTAAAAAATTCCATAAAGCCTTTAGTTACACAAGCTCTCAGGCCGTTTACATTCCAAGATATAAATTTCATATTTTTCTCCTTTGTATCTACTTAAATTTTATTTTTTTTGCAAAGTCTTGTGGCTTAGTTGAAGATACATATATTCCATTACTTACTTCAAATCCCCCAAAGTTATATTTTCTAGGAATTACATGGAAATGCAAATGAAATAAATTATCATTTTCTAATCCCTTTGGATGCGCATGCATACATAAATTAAAAGGCATATATCCACATTCAATGTATATTTTTTCAAATACTTTTTTAAATATATAGGCAAGTTCATTTAAGTTTACTTCACTTAAGTTTTCAAACTTAGAACTATCTTTACATATTATTCTAACTTCATTGTTATACATGGATGCATATGGAATTAACACCAAAAACTTTTCTCCGTTATGCACAACTCTTTCATTTAAACTTATTTCTTCATTTATTACTTTCTCATACAAACTTTCTTTTTTACTTTCATAGTACTCTTTTAGTATCTCTACTTCATTTTTTATATATTTAGGTACTAAAGACATAGAAATAATTTGTGAATGAGGATGAGCTAAAGATGCTCCAGCCTTCTTAAGAAAGTTCTTAAATATACTAATATATACAGTGTCTTTATTTTCTATATACTCTTTATACCTATTTTGGTATGCGAGAAACATATTTTTAAATTCAATTTCACTCATATTATAAAAAGAACCATTGTGTCTGTATGTATCTATAATAACTTCATGAATTCCACTTATTCCTATTGCCCCTTCTTCTATTATTGGATATTTATTATAAATAGATTTACATATCCATCCAGAATCACCCTTTATTTGAAAAGTAGTTCCTGCTGAAAGTTCTTCATTCCCTCTACAAAATGGGCACTTCTCTTCATAAATGTTAGCTAATTCTTTTTCATCTTCAATTTTTTTCATATCAGTCGGTCTACCTGTTCTATCAGGAGCAAATATAATTACATCTCCACTAAATAAATCTACCCTTAAATCACTCAAATTTAACACCTCTATTCAGAGTATTTATTAATTAATTAATTTTTAAATATATACTTAATATAATATCTTCAAAATACTACTTTGCTATAATATTTTTTGTAAATCTATAGTTATAATTTTACATATTTTATCACAGATTGTAAATCTTATAAAACCCTTATGATATCTGAAAAAACTGAGTGCTTTTTACCTTCGTTTATGATATTATTCTCTTGTAAGGGGATTTTACATATTTTTCATAATACAGGGGGTATTAAAAATGTACTTTTCTAATAGAGTTATTTCTATGCAATCTTCACCTATAAGAAAGTTAGTTCCTTATGCAACAGCTGCTAAGGAAAAGGGAATAAAGGTTTATCATCTAAACATAGGTCAACCTGATATAAAAACACCTAAAGGTTTTTTTGATGCTGTCAATACTTTCAATAGCGATGTTTTAGAGTATGCTGTATCTCAAGGTTTGCCTGAGTTAATAGATGCAATGATTGATTATTATGCTACATATGACATGAATTTTGAAAAAGATGAAATACTTATAACTAATGGTGGTAGTGAGGCTTTATTATTTTCCATGATGGCTATTTGTGATCCTGGTGACAACATTTTAGTTCCTGAGCCATTTTATACAAACTACAATGGTTTTAGCTCTTGTGTAAACGTTTTTGTAAAACCTATAACTACGCATCCAGAAAATGGATTCCATCTTCCAAACAAAGAAGAAATTTGTTCTAAGATTGATAAAAACACTAAAGCAATACTTATATCAAATCCAGGAAATCCAACTGGAACTGTTTATACAAAAGAAGAAGTTCATATGTTAGCTGATATAGCAAAAGAAAATAACTTATGGATAATCGCTGATGAAGTTTATAGAGAATTTGTTTATGATAACTTAGATTATATAAGCTTCGGAAATATAGAAGAAATAAAAGATAGAGTAATAATAGTTGACAGCGTATCAAAAAGATATAGTGCATGTGGAGCAAGAATAGGGTCTTTAGCTTGTAAAAATAAAGAGTTCATTGCTCAGGTTTTAAAATTATGTCAAGGAAGATTGTGTGTATCTACTCTTGATCAAGTAGGATCTATAGAATTGTACAAAACTCCTAATACTTATTTTAAAAAAGTTAATGAAGAATATGAAAAAAGAAGAGATGTTTTATATAGTGAATTAATGAAAGTTGAAGGAGTAATATGCAAAAAGCCAACAGGTGCATTTTATATACTTGCTAAATTACCAATAGAAAATGCAGAAGATTTTGTAATCTGGATGCTAAATGAATTTGATGTAGATGGAGAAACTGTTATGGCTTGCCCTGCTGAAGGCTTCTATGGAACTGAAGGCTTAGGTAAAAGCGAAATAAGACTTGCTTATATATTAAATGAACATGATTTAAGGAAAGCTGCAAATATTTTAAAAGAAGGTCTTGAAAAATATATGGAAGTTAAAAATGATTTAGCAACTAATAACTAAATTTAAAATAGACTAATCAAATGATTAGTCTATTTTTTCGCCACTTTTTACACTTACTGTTAACTTGTCTCTTAAATTGGGTGCTTATGCACATACCCTAGCTTTCTTTTATAAGTATTTCTTCTAAGTTTTTTATAGAATCCATAAATTTATTACGATCTTCTTCATTTAATTCCAAGAATCTTGATTCTAATCTAGTTCCTAATGCTTCTAAAAAGTCTTTAGCTATCTCTTCACCTGAAGTTGTTAAGTTTAATATATATTTTCTTCTGTCTCTTGAATCTCTTGTTCTAGTTAAGTATCCCTTTTTAGTTAAGTCATCTACCATAGTAGTAAGACTTCCTTTTTCTATATTTAATTTTTCGCATAAGTCCGTCATCGTTATTTCCCCATTATTATTTATGAATACAAGTGCTCTTAATTGTGTTCTGTTTACATTTATATTTGCGGCATACTCTTTTAAAGACTCTAAATATAGACTAGCATGTATCTTAGGAAAAGTTTTTGATACGAAGTCTATAATTTCTTTTATTATTTCATTCATTTCTTCACCTCCACCCCCTTAAAAGTATTGTCAAACTCTAGTTTACACTAATTCCTTTGTATAGACAACACCCAAAAATACTAATATGATTGTGTTGCAATTTTAACATTATTTTTCAAATTTGATTTTATTTTCTAACTCTTTCTACATTTTTCTACATTTAAACTATTTACAAAATTAATTTTTTATAATATAATTGAATCATAACCGCAAAAAGCGGGAAAACAATAACAAGCATTTATTTATTTTAATCAACGAGGAGGAAAACTTTTTATGATGCAAATTATAACGAGTACGGCACTATTATTAGTTGTACTGGCATTATTCACTTTATTCAGTTACAAAGCACCTCACGGTATGAAAGCTATGGGTGCACTAGCAAGTGCTGCTTGCGCAAGTTTCTTAGTTGAAGCATTCCACGCTTCATTATTTGGACAACAATTTGGAATCTCTTTCTTAGAGCAAGTTGGAGCTGCAAACGGTAGTTTAGGAGGAGTTGCTGCTGGTATATTAGTACCATTAGCTTTAGGAGTATCTCCAGTTTATGCAGTTTTAGTTGGTTTAACAGTTTCAGGATTCGGAATACTTCCAGGATTCGTTGCAGGATACTTAATATCATTCGTTGTTAAGTTCTTAGAGGAAAAAACTCCTGCTGGTCTTGACTTAATAGTTATAATATTAGTTGCTGCTCCATTATCAAGAGCAATAGCTATGTTTATGAACCCAATAGTTAATGATACATTAATGCAAATAGGACAAGCTTTAACAGCTGCTTCTACATCTTCTCCAATATTCATGGGTATAATACTTGGAGGATTAATAACAGTTGTTGCTACTGCTCCATTATCATCAATGGCATTAACATCTATAATAGGTTTAACTGGTCTTCCAATGGCAATAGGTGCATTAGCAGTATTTGGTTCTTCTTTCATGAACTTTGTATTCTTCTCTAGAATGAAGTTTGGTGATAAGAAAGATACTATAGCTGTTGCTATAGAGCCATTAACTCAATCAGATATAATATCTGCAAACCCAATACCAGTATTCACTACTAACTTTATAGGTGGAGCATTATCAGGTGTTGTAGTTGCTTTAATAAGTACTTACGTTGCACCTCTTGCAATAAGTGTTCCAGGTATGGCTACTCCAATAGCTGGTTTCGCTGTAGCAGTTGGACAAAACGGAACTCCTGCTTTAATGGCTGCTGCTGGATGTATAGTAGTAAGTATATTCGCTGGATTCTTAGGACATACAATATTCAAGAACTACAAAATAGTTACTGCTGATATAATACGTGGTAACGGAAATGACGAAGATACTGCTGCTTAGTCAGCATATTATAAAAGCACATCATATGATGTGCTTTTTTTATGCGCAAAAAATTTCAATGTCTAATTTTGTTGATTCTTCTATTTGAATCTCATTAAAAACTTCTTTCATTACAGGCTCTTCTCCTTGTCCTCCATATATAAATATACCTAAAACAGTGATACAACAAAGCGCATATAACTTCATAATTCTCCCCTCCCACATAAATTGTATACGAATTGCAATCAATTGACTACAAATACACCAAATATTATGGTAATTTTTTAACAAATTACTAATTTAACTAACATATCGCAAATTTCATTAAGAAAAAAAAGCATAAGTCCAATGACCTATGCCTAATTTTTATCTTTTAAATTTATAGCACTTACCTATCTAACACAAAATATACTTAAAATCCCTGGACCTGCATGAGCACCTACACAAGATCCTACATCTACTATTGAAATTCCATTAGGATTTAACTCCAAAGTTGCAAGATCCTTTAATTTACTCATATCCTGATTACAATCACCATGTCCTATAGCAATTTCTTTTCCTTCCCCACAATATTCTTTAGTCATATCTACCATCTTAGAAAATACATGTTTCTTTCCTCTTACTTGCGCTACTGGCATTACTAACCCATCTTTAACTTCTAATATAGGCTTTATCCCTAACATATTTCCTATAACAGCCTTAGATGATGATATCCTACCACCTCTTTGCAAGTATTTTAAGTCATCTACAGAAAATACTACATACATATTCTCTTTCATATATTCTAATTGATTTAAAATATTATCTATACTATCACCGTCTCTAGCCATTTGTGCAGCTTTAACAACTTGCATCCCGCAGCCATATGAAAAATTCATAGTATCAAAAATATATATTTTACCATTCGTATCATTTTTTGCCATTATTGCACTTTGATATGTCCCTGTAGCCCTAGATGATCCTGATATGTATAAAATTTCTCTACCTTCATTTACAAATTTATCAAATACAGATTTAAATTGAGAGTATGTAGCTTGTGATGTTTGAGGCATTTTTCCATCTCTCAACATATCATAAAATTCTTTAGGCTCTAAATCTATACCATCTCTATATTCTTTATCATCAAATCTAACCGTCAACGGAACCATTTCGATATCATACCTATCCCTTAACTCTTTTGATATATCAGATAAACTATCACATACTATCTTTAAATTATTCATTGCAACTCCTCCTTTGTTTTGAATTTTCTAAAAAAAGCAGATTTTTTCTTTATTAAAAATCACTTTTATCGAGTCACCTATAATTGTATTTATATCATGTTTCTTAATATTCATATAAATAACAGCTGCATTACTAAACTTCTCATTTTTTATTACAATAGTAAAGTCAAAAGGATTTTCTGTAATATTTATAACTTCCATATAAATCTCATCACTCCTTCTATTATCACTAATTTTTATATCATATTCACGTATACATAAATATTGTAAATTTTTATATTGGTTTGCATTGTCTATAGCAATATTTAAATTCCAATCTATTGCATAAATCAAATTATCATTTATAAATTTAAATCTTGATATATTTTTAAACCCTGTTAATTTTGCTTCTTTTATAGATTTCGGATTATTGAATAATTCATATTTATTTCTTGTTACTACTCCAACACCTTCATCATATACAACTATATCCTCACATACTCTGTAAGCTTCATTTATATTATGTGTTACAAATATTGTGCTCCCCTTATATCTGTTCAGTATAACTCTTAAGTTTTCTTCAATTTCACCTCTTAAATGGTAATCTAACGCTGATAATGGTTCATCTAAAAGTAATATATCTGGTTCTTTTGCTAAAGCTCTTGCCAGTGCTACTCGTTGTTGCTGCCCTCCTGATAGTTGATTTGGTAAATTATTTTTTACTTTTTCTAAATTAAAATCTTCTATGTATTTATTACAAATTAAATTTTTGTTTTTTTTATCTATATTTTTTAATCCTATTTCTATATTTTCATATACAGTCATGTGAGGAAATAATGCATAGTTTTGAAATACAAAGCCCACATTTCTTTCTTGAGGTTTTAAATTTATATTTTTCTCTGAATCATATAAAACTTTACCATTCAAAGTAATTCTACCTTTATCTGGATTTTCAAGTCCTGCGATGCATTTCAAAGTCATGCTTTTGCCGCACCCAGACTCCCCTAATAATCCTGTAGTTTTATTTGTTTTTTCTATAAATACCCTTAACTTATAATTTTTTAAAGTTTTTTCTATATTCACATATAAAGACATTTTAATTCCCTTTCCCAAATTTTTTATCTCTAGATTTAGATATAAAATTTGATATAGTTATTACAATCGCTGAAATTCCAATGATAATCATAACCCAAATCATAGCTTTATTCATATCACCACTTTCAACTGCAAAAAATATTGCAATAGGGATAGTTTGAGTTTTTCCAGGTATATTGCCAGCAATCATAAGTGTCGCTCCGAACTCTCCAATGGCTCTTGCAAATGATAAAATTACAGCTCCGATTACCCCAGGGTATGATATTGGTAACATTATTTTCATAAATATTTCCTTTTCACTAAGCCCTAACGTCTTTGCTGCAAATATCATGTTATTGTCTATTTGCTCAAATGAACTTTTTAAACTTCTATACATTATAGGAAAAGATACGATTACAGCTGAAATTACAGTAGCTGTCCATGTGAATATGAGATTTATATCTATTGTTTTAAGTATCATTCCCACAGGTCCATTTTTTCCTATTGCAATTAATATAAAAAATCCTACTACTGTGGGAGGTAATACAAGTGGTAAAGTTAGTATAGTATCTATCAAACTTTCATATCTTCCTTTATACCAAAATATTTTATAAGATATACTAATACCTAAAATAAAGGTTATTAAAGTTGCCACAAGTGATGTTTTGATAGATATAATTAAAGGCGAAATATCCATATATTGCTCCAATCTAAAATATTAAAAGATTATAAAATTTATTCATAACCTTTTTACGCTTTATTAATTTATACTTTTTATTATATATTCACCTCATTTCTTAGTCAAATATATGCGTTTGTTTATATATTTTTACATTTTCCGACATTTTACCTATGTTATAAGTACTTATTCTGGGGTATAATAATAGATATTAATATAGGTGGTGATTTTTTGTTAGATTTAAATTTAGAAGCTAATAGATGTTTAATTTGTAAAAATGCTAGATGTAAAAGTGCTTGTCCTATAAGTACAGATATACCTACTGTAATAAATTTATATAAAGAAGGTAAGATAAAAGAAGCTGGTGAACTTCTATTTAATAATAATCCGCTTTCTGCTGTTTGTGCAATTGTTTGCCCGCATGAAGATCAGTGTGCTGGTAATTGTATAAGAGGAATTAACGGAGAACCAATTCAGTTTTATAAAATAGAAGAAGAAATTTCTAAAAATTATTTAAAAGATGCTGATTTCTCTAATATAAGCAAAAACGAAAAAAACATTGCTATAGTTGGATCTGGCCCTGCTGGTCTTACAGTTGCATTTGAGTTGGCAAAAAAAGGCTATAATATAACTGTGTTTGAGAAAAATGAGCAGCTTGGAGGAATTCTTAGATACGGTATACCTGAATTTAGGCTTCCAAGAGAAATAATTGATAATTTAATCAATATACTAAAAAATATGGGAGTTAAGTTTAAAATCAACGCTACAGTTGGTCCTATACTTACATTAGACAAGTTACTTGAAGATGGATATGATTCTATATTTATAGGTACTGGAGTTTGGAATCCAAGAAGATTAGAAATAAAAGGAGAAAGCTTAGGTCATGTACACTATGCTATCGATTACCTACGTTCTCCTAAGAATTACGACTTAGGAAATAAGGTTGTTGTTATAGGTGCTGGTAATGTTGCTATGGATGCTGCTAGAAGTGCTAAACATTATGGTTCAAAAGATGTTTTTGTAGCATATAGACGTGACTTTGATAATATGACAGCAACTAAAGCTGAAATTCACGAAGCTATTGAAGAGGGTGTAGAGTTTATGACTTATAAAGCTCCTATAAAAATAGTTAATGAAGGTATAATTTTAGCTGATACTAAAAAAGTAGTTAATGAAGATGGAACTACTTCTTTAATTACTGTAGAAGGTAGCGAAAAGTTATTAGAATGTGATTCTATACTAGTTGCAGTTAGCCAAGTTCCTAGAAATACTATTGTTTCTAATAACAAAGGCTTAGACGTTAATAATAGAGGACTTATTATGACAGATAATAGCGGGCATACTACTCGCGATGGAGTATTTGCTTGTGGAGATGTTACTCATGGTGCTAAAACGGTTATAGAAGCTGTTGTTGCTGCTAAAATTGTTGCTCAATCCATAGATGAATATTTAAAGTAAACCTTATTAATACATGAGAGGTTGAATAGTTATATAAATTAAAACGGAGATGATTTAATGTCAGAAAAAATAGAAAATCTAACTCAGATTTTAAAGGAAAGTAATAATATAGTATTCTTTGGTGGAGCTGGAGTATCAACAGCGTCTAATATACCTGACTTTAGAAGTTCCAACGGATTATTTAATGAGAAATTAAATATTACTTTAACTCCAGAGCAATTAGTTTCTCATACTTTTTATTTAAAATATACTAAGGAATTTTTTAATTTTTATAAGAAAAAACTTATATATCCTGATGCAAAACCTAATAATGCTCACATTGCTTTGGCTCAACTTGAAAAGATGGGTAAACTTAAAGCTGTAATTACTCAAAATATCGATGGGCTCCATCAAATGGCAGGTAGCAAAAATGTATTTGAACTTCATGGGTCTGTACATAGAAATTACTGTGTTAATTGTAATGAGTTTTATGACTCTAATTTCATTCTTAATTCAAAGGATATCCCAACTTGCACTAAATGTGGACATACAGTTAAACCTGATGTAGTTCTTTATGAAGAAGGTTTAGATGATTATATAATAAAAGAATCCATTAATGCTATATCTAAAGCTGATACTTTAATTATCGGAGGCACATCACTTGTAGTGTATCCTGCAGCAGGACTTATAGACTTTTTTAAAGGGAAGAATTTAATCCTTATAAATAAAAGTACTACTCCTGCTGATAATAAAGCTGATTTAGTTATAAATGATAGTATTGATATAGTATTATTTAATGCCTTAAATAAAATTTAATAAATTTAATTAATATAGAGATTTTGTATATTTAACTTAATCTCTATGTTTTTATTTTAAATAAAAATAAGAGGATACAATGTAACTTTATATACATCGTATCCTCTTATTTTTAATATATAATCAATTAATCAATCTTCACTATACTAATACTTTAAATTGATATCCATTATCTTTATAGTATTTTATTAATTGCGGAAGAGCTTTTGCAGTATTTTCTTTACCATAAGTATCATGCATTAAAATAACTACCATTTCTTTTCCCTCTGAAGTTTTTACTGCATAGTTGTATAATTCTTCAGGTGATTTCTTTTTACCTTCAGCATCTCCACTTAAGGCATTCCAATCTATTGCAGCCATACTGTTAGCAGCCATATATTCATCTAAAGGTTCCATACCTTTCCATGACATATGTCCACCTGGACATCTTATAACTTCTGTTGAGAAGTAAGGTCCTAAAACTCTTTTTAATATATCATCAGTCTTTTTAAAGTCACCTTTGAAAGCTTCTAAGTCTAATGTTCTATTTGGGTATAATATACCATAATCATGGCTATATGAGTGATTTGCTATTGCATGTCCTTCTTCAAGCTCTTGCTTTAGTAAATCTTCAGCTTTCTTTCCACCACGCTCTATATTAGATCCTGTTACAAAAAATGTAGCTTTAACATCTTCATCTTTTAATGTTTTTAATATCTCTGGAGTAACTGTAGTTGATGTTCCATCATCAAAAGTTAAAAATACTATCTTTTCTCCATTATTTGAATAGTCTCCGCTTTTTAATTTCTCTGCAACTTTTTCAGCACTGTAGCTGTAACTTTCTGCTCCATGCTTAACTCCGATTATTTTCTTTTTAGCTTCTTCTTCTTCTTTACGTTTTTGTTCTTCTGCTGCAAGTCTTTTCTCCTCTGCAACTTTTTCTTCTTGTTTTTCTTTTATTGTTTCATCCACATAGGCTTTAACTTTATTAAAAGAACCAAATATAACTACACATACTACCATTAGTAAAAATGCTCTTTTAACATTTAGTTTTGCCCGTTTCTTATTTTTATTAGAGCTAGAAAAAATATTGTTATTTTTTTTCATAACTTCCCCCTTACTGTCACTTAATGTCACTTTTTATTATATATACATTATACGCTAATTAATCCATTATGTGTATTACAGCTTCGTAACAACTATTTCAAAATGGTAACATATTGAAAAAATTAAAACAAATTTAATAATTTTATTCCTGTTTTTTAAATTTTATTAAATCATTATATATTATTTTTTAAGTTTTATTCGTTTATATAATACGTAAAAAAACTGCATACGCAGTTTGTTTTAAGACTAATTAAATTTTTTCTTTTCCGATTTCTTCATTTTCACTGTAATTACATACAATGCTTCCAAACTCTTGTTGATATCGCATAGTCGTATTTATAATTATATAACCTAACCCCAAAAATATAAAAACTAAGGTAATCCCAATTACCAGTTTTATCTTTAGCCTCATATGGGACCCCCCTTTTTACTTATTTCCATTTTTTACCTCAATTAAATTATATACCATTTTTTGACCATTTAACAGAAATTATTATCTATTTTTTTCTACAAATTAATGCATAATAAAAGCTGGTTAAAAACCAGCTTCTTTATTTAAACTTTATTTTACCATTTTCTATTGAATCTAAAACTACTAATGATTGTAAATTTATATTTTTTTCATCTAAAAGTTTAGCTCCATCTTGGAATCCTTTTTCTATAACTATTCCAACTCCAACCAAGTTAGCTTGAGCTTGATCAACTAATTCACTTAAACCTATTGCAGCTCTTCCGTTTGCTAGAAAATCATCTAGAACTAATATATTTTCACCTTTATTTAAATACCTTTTTGAAACTCTTATTGTATAATTTTTAGCTTTAGTAAATGAATATACTTCAGATTCATAAACATCCTTATCCAAATTTTTAGATTCAACTTTTTTTGCGAATACCACAGGTACATTTCCAAAATGTTGGGATGCTATAGATGCTATAGCTATACCTGAAGCTTCTATTGTAAGTATTTTATCTATTTTTTTACCTTCAAATCTTTTTGAAAATTCTTTTCCTATTTCATTTAAAAATGCTACATCTAATTGATGATTTAAAAAACTATCTACTTTTAATATATCATTACCTGAAATTCTTCCTTCAGTTAATATTTTTTCTTTTAACTTTTCCATAAATATGCCTCCAAATTTTAGTATACTGCATAAATAATATTGAGAAAGTTTAAAAAAACTCCTGTCTAAAAAGACAGGAGTTGTATTTACTATAAAAAATAATAAACAAACTTCCTGTAGTCAAATCATTTACGGTGATTTGGTAGAAACTCTTGACCCTTATCGTCAAATTTATACAGATATTGTAATCAGTTTATCTAATTATAAATCATTAGTATGTATTAATCAATATTTATTTTATTTATCTCATTTATGTTAAGCGGTTTAAAATAATAATATCCTTGTATATATATCTTTTCATTTTTTATATTTTGTATAAAATCTTTTTGACATTTATATTCTACTCCTTCACATACAATGGACTTATTCGTAGCTTTACATATATTAGATAAAAATATAATAATTTCCTTTACAAAAATTGAACTTTCTATACTATCTATAAAGTATTTATCTATTTTAACTATATCAAAATCTAATTTTTCTAATATATCTAAATTAGAATATTCAACACCAAAGTCATCTATAGCTATCATAAATCCACATTTTTTTAATTTTTCTATAGACCTATTTATTTTACTTAAATCATTTATTCCAACTTTTTCTAAAATTTCTATACATATACTATATTTTTTCATATTCATTAAAATTGATATATCACATATTTGTTTTATAAATGTATCATTTTCAATTTCATTTAAAGACATGTTTAGTGATATATAAAATTCATCATTTTTCATATTATTGTATTTTTTTATAATGTCATAATCATTTATTGCAAGTTTTAATATATGTAATGAAGTTTCAAATAGCATATCATTGTTTTCAATATCTTTTATAAAAAAATAAGGGGTTAGTATTTTATTATCTTTTCTCAATCTCAATAACCCCTCAAATCCAATTATTTCATTTTTTTTAGGATTTACTATAGGTTGGTAGTATAAAAAATATTTATTTTTCTTCAAATCTTCTCTTATGATTTTTTTCATCTTGCACTTTTTAATATATGGTAATTTTTTTTTATAAAAAATATATACTAAAAATGTAATAATGCTTAATCCTATTAAAATAATTACTTTGAAATTACTTTTATACATACCATCCCCTTTATTGAAATATATATCTTTAAGATTATCTATCGGACTATATTTTTGTTTAGAATACAACTTTAACTTGTTATCTATATCTTTTACAAGTTGTTTATTTTTTTTATTTCCGGCTATGTAAACAGGCCCTGTTGAATATTCAAAAATCTCATTCATATCGCTTAACTTTGTATTATTTGTATGAGAAATAGTAGCATCAATTTCATTTTTTATTAATAAGTCATCAAGTTCTTTATAAGATTGAGCTTCAACAGGAATTACTTTTATATCCCTATTTTCTAATAAATCCATTATCCATTTCGAATTAGTTTCTCCAGGTATATGTCCAAACCTTAGATTTTTCAACTCTTTTAAATTTCCATATTCTATACTTTTATTGGTGTATATACCATAGGTTTCTAAAGTTATATAACTATCTGTAAATTCAAATTCATTAACTCTATCTTCTGTTCTATTAATTCCAATAAGTAAATCTAAATCTCCATTTTTTAACATACTCATTGCTTGTAAAATATTAGTATATTTATACTCATATTCAATTCCCAAATCGTTGCATATAGTGTCTAATATATCGTTATAATATCCAGTTGGATTTCCTTTGTCTATATAAAAATACGGGTTATAATCATAAAATCCAACTTTTATAACTTTATTTTTATATGGTTTCTCCTGTGAATATATATTATTATCAATTATGGGTATTAATACTATGAGAATAACTAAAATGTTACTTATTTTTTTAAGCATAATTCTCTCCGTTTCAATCGTTTTGTATTTAATAATAATATTATCTTTAATCTTTCTTAACCATATATTCCCATTTTATTCATACCATAGTTTAATAAAATTCATACTCTCTTTTGATGGGTAAAACATTTTATCTTTACCTTTTTGTCCTACAGCAAAAATAGAAAACCCTTTAATATACTTTTCATTGTCAAAGGCTATTTTATATGCGTTAAAACATCTAGCTTGTTCATCTCCATTTACCAAGTCAGATACATTATTGTTCCAAGGGTGTGTTGCCGCATATTCAAGTCTTGGAAATCCTAATTCCCCTAAAAAAATTTTTTTATTATATTTATTTGCAAAGTTCTCAATTTCTTGTTTTATATTTTGATTTCTATTGTTTACTGTAGAACTATTTATGCATTTAACCAACTCCTCAACTGTATTTATAGGTTTATCACTAAGCTCAAAATAAGCTGCAATAGATATAAAATCTACTTTCGAAAACAATTTGTTATTTAATTTTTCATTATATAATTCTTTACTTTTGAGATCCCATTTTGCAGTGTACCACCATGAAGTTTTATATGTTACAAGTCCTTTGAATCTCTTTTTCGTAAAATCTATTATGTCACACCAATGTTGTTCATAAGGTTCAAGCTTACTGAAATTAGATGCTGTATTTATAATGTCTACTTTACATGGAACTGCTACCTCATCAATTAGCTCGCTTAATATACTTTTCCAATCATTAAAAAATTGTTCTTTATCTTTAGGATTATATTCAGTTTCATATTTACTTCCATTGTCAATCCATGGAAATGCTTCTAATATTACTGTTTTATTATTTTCTTTCAAAATTTTAATAATCTGTATGGCCTTATTTTTACTGTATTCATCTATAATCATTTTGTTAGATTCTAAAGAAGGTATTTTTATAACTATAGGTACATTTACAGTATTTGCATTTAACACTTTTATATCTTGTAATGCCTGATTAATTTCATAATCTGTAGATAAATTTACTGAATTTAATTTATCTGGTACTTCTGCTTTATCATATTTACATGCAACTGTGCCTCCACATAAAACTAATATAAGTATTAAAATTATTACCTTTTTCAAGATTATCAACTACTTTCTATATTTTAATATTAATAATATAGCTGATATTATTACAGTTAAGAATAAAAATCCTGCAATAAGTACAAATGTTAAACTTGATTTCTCTAATTTAAATTTAGCAGAGTTATCTTCGGGTTCTTCATCTCTTGTGTTGTTTTCTTTGAAACTTATGTCTTGAATACCTCCATCTCTATTTACTACAGCTGCATCCCCTTTTAAATCTCTGGTTAAATTATTATCAGATAAATACCTTACTGATGAACTCAAGCTATTTTTATCTAAAGAAGATACGATAATAGCTGAATTTGATTTACTATAAGGTGAATTTATAAGTTGTATTGTTGATAATTGTTTTGAATATTTATCATCTAAAAATTTAATCTTATCGTTATTTTCAAATCCACTAAAATTCTTATCAAATTTAATGTATAAGTCTTTATTTATATCTTTTAAAATACTATTATCATCTGGAGTCCCCATAACTATAAGATTTCCTTTTTTGTTCGTATTTAAAAATTCACTATCAGTTAATACATTTAAGTTTCCTGTATTATAAACTGCATCTCTTCCCATATTTCCAATTATATTAGATATATTACTTAAATCTGAAGAGTTTAAATTCTTAGAAACAACTACATTTATATCATTTGCTTGTTGATTATCTATAAAAGGATAAGGATAACTTTTGAAATTCAAACTATCATTGTCTTTAAAATCAAACTTTATAAATGAACTATCCAAAATATAAGCCCATGGGTTATCTGTATCTCTTGTAACGCACATTAAATCTTTTAACTCTAAATTAAATACAACTTTTATTTTATAATAATTTTTACCTAAAACATCCGTTGGAAGGTTTACTTCTAAATTATCATTATCTGCTTTTTCTAAAGATAATTTTTTACTTGAAATAGGCTTATCATTTACATATACAGTAACTAATGATCTTTCAAAATCTAAATTTTTAGCGTATCTAAACTTTAAATTCAAATTTGATCCAGCTGTACTTATTTTATTTTTAGGTATAGATACATCAAAGTTAGTTTCTTGTGAAAAAGGTCCCTTAAGTAAAAAATCATTATACCCTAAGTCATTTAAAGTCAATTTATTTTTAGTATCTTTTTTTATATCTGAAACATCTTTAGTTTCATCAATTATGAAGCTACTACTATTTAATTCATCCAAAAGTTCATTGCTACATATTAATTTAGTTGCATTTTTAAGAGCTTTTCCATTGTCTGATATTATTAAAATCATTCTTTTTTCTTTATTAAACGGAGAAATTACTTGTTTTATAACAGCTTTATTTTTAGCCTGATTTTTTTCGTCATTGCTTAGCAAATTTAAAAAATCTGTAGATGTATCATTTGTTCCACCTACATATATAATATTGTTATTGTATTCTTTTAAATTTGATTTTAGTTTTACATCTAATTTAAAATTGTCAGCTTTTAGTTTTTGTCCCATATTTAAACTTAAATTCATTATGGAGCTTAATTCATTACTATTATACTTATCTGGTAATACAAAAGTTGTGTCTACATACTCCTCATTACCTATATTTGTAAATATACTATTATAGTCTTTTATTTCATTTGAGTTAGATTTTAATGAATAATTCAATTCTATATCTGATTGTTTATGTATTACTAACCAATTTGCAGTATTAGAATCATCTCTACATATTTTATCTGATATAGTTTTATATGCTTTTATAGAAATGCTATTATATCCTGGTTTTACAAGTTCCTTAGGAATGTTAACTTGCCATTTATCCTGATATTTTCTATCTCCATCTAACCTTTTTGAGCTTACAGGCTCTCCATTAATAAATACTGTAATGGTTGAATAGTTTACATTCAATAGCTCACTTTTTGTATATACTAAATTTAATTTCAAATCCTTAACATCCCAATTTTGAGATACATTAAAAAATCTTTCGGTGCTTCCAATAACACCATTTATAGTCACGTCATCTTGAAATTTGTATGCTTTTACATCTTCATTATCTGCAAATATCAAACTAATATTAGAAAAAGTTAGTATTAACGATAATGCTATAGTTATTATTCTCATTAAGTACCTCCCTAGAACCTTTCTGTTTTATACCATTTAGCTTCTCTTTTTAAAAATACATCTTGGAAATGTCCAAACATACCCTTAATCGCTACTAATAGCCACATTTGTGAATATGTGAAGTACATAATTGCAACTAAAAATATATTTTCAAGTCCACTTTCGCCTTTTTCCATAGATAAAGTTATGCTAACTTGCAAAATAAATAGGATATATGATAATACCCATACAATCCAAAAGTTAAACGGTATATTAACCTGTACTATATTAAGTAAGCTTAAAACAAATATACAGTCTGATATTACAACTGAAGTTAAAAATAAAAAATATACAGAGAAGAAATATACTATATCGAATAATACTCTATTTTGCTTACCTTTAAATATATTTTTTATATACTTAACTAGTACATATATATTTCCTTTAACCCATCTAGTTCTCTGCTTTATCCATACATTTATAGTTTCTGGCTCTTGTTCCCAAGTTACAGCTTGAGGAACATACGTTATTCTTTGTCCTAATTTATAAATTCTAAAACTTATCTCTGTATCTTCGGCTATTGCTTTCGTATCCCATCCACCTAACTGCTCAATAGTTGTTTTTCTTAATACAAAGTTGGTTCCTGGTATCGTACAAAGCCCTAATAATTGTCTTCTTCCTGCTTGAGCTATCCATTGAAAACTCAATGTTTCTATATTTATAAATTTTGTTAAAATATTTTTATGTTTATTTCTAGTTCTAAATTTCCCAATAACAGCGCCTAACTTATCATCTTTTACTATGGTTTGGATTAAATATCTAAGTGCTGTTTTTTCTGGAGTGTTATCTGCATCATATATTGCAATAAACTCTCCTATTGCTTCTTGATATCCAATATTTAATGCATTTGATTTTCCTTTACCTCCAGTAATATTATCTGTATTTATAATGGTAAAATTATATTTTTTGTATTTATTTTTTATACTCTGAAGTATATCTTTAGAATCATCACTTGAATTATCATTTATCACTATCAATTCCATCTTATCTCTAGGATAATCTAATAATAATAATGACTCCACAGTTTTTCCTATAACCTTTCCCTCATTATGAGCTGGAACTAATATAGATACATATGGATATTCTTTTAATCTTTCATCTTTAAAACTAAGATTTTTAAGATAATATACATATCCACTTGCAGCTAAAAGAATATTTATAAAAAGTATTGCCCATATAGATATTAAAGAAAATAAAAATAAGTAATCTACTATAGTAAATCTGTTCATAACTATCTCCTTCTAAATTTTCGTCTATTTATAAATCTAAAGAATATAAATATTATCGTAAATACAACCAATACAGCAGAAACAAATATTACGATTATCTTATTTATATTAGACATAGAGTTTTCAAAGTTTATCTCAGATTTAGATTTTTCATTTGACTTATTCTTATCATACGTAACATCTATTTTACCATCTTGCGATTTTATATTTATGTCATCAATTCTTACATAATTATTTATATCTTTTAAATTCAAGAACTCTGCATCATTGTCTTTTAAGTAAGATATAACTTGTTTTAAATAATCTATATTCATATAAGGATGAAAGAAAAAACCTCCAGTGTATCCTCTTACCATCGAAAGTTTATAAAAGTTATTCTTTATAATGTCTATTGAAAACTTATTATCTCGTTCTATATATCCTAAATTTTCAGGAATTAAAATGTTGAAGTTTTTACTTCCTTCTATGATATATGGAAAACTACTTGTAGCAAAGTTTTCGTTATTGTTTTGGTATTGACCAACATAAGTTGAAAAATATTTTTTTAACTCTGTATAGCCATTTTGATCCATAGCATAGTGAGGTGCTTCAAATCCAAGAGGGTAAATACCCTGTTCTACACACAATCTCAATCCACTTAAAACTCTATCCTTAACATAGTTCTCCATATTTTTAGATATAGGCTCATCTTTTTCCATATCCCAAAACTCATATCCTTCCCCTGAAATCTCTCTTTTATCTAAAGAATGCATATATCCATGTAAAATAACGCTACCACCTCTATCTTGCATATACTTTATAGTTTGTATAAACTCCGGATCATCTTTTATGGTATTTATTTTCCCAGTTTTGCTATCTACATATGCTGGAATTAATGCTATCATAAAAGGTATGCCTTCAGAATATAAATAGTCTGCAATCTCTTTTAGGTTATTTTTATCTCTAAATAAATGCACATCCTCAATCCTTACAAATACTTTACCTTTTTCAAAGTTTTTTATATTATAAAAATCATTTAAAGTATCTTCAAATATGAAGGACTGATCTATTTTGTACTCTGCAATGAAATATAAATTTTTATTGTTTATAACATAAGGATATTCATTATAAGAATCTTTCATAGTTGCTAATACCTTATTACTCTCACCCCTAGTGTTAACTACATCAAAATAATCACTTCCAGATATAGCTAGTTTTTTCCCTTTATAATTTAATTCATTTATGCTATTTACCTTTTTATCATATATTAAATCATACTTTTTACTAGAGCTTAAAAAGTCTTCAATTCTATTTCCTATCCAATATATATTGTTTTTATAATTTGCTAAATCATCTAACAAATCAGTATTATTTATTTCATTTTCTATATTTATTACAAATACTGAATCATATTTTGTTAGATTTCCTTTTTTGTAATCATTTACATATATATTATCTACACTCTTGTTAAACCTATATAAAAGTTCATTTAAGTGATTTACTACATTTTCTTTATACGAAAATGTCTTTTGATTTTCATATATTATTAGAGCTTTTTCTTTTTTCTGTATGTCTGCAAAAACTATGCTGCTACTGCTAAAAACTAATAAAACACTTAGAATTATAGCAATATATTTTTTACACATCATACTGAAGCTCCTCTTCACATAAATTTTTAAATTCTATAGAACCATTTATACTTTCTTTATATTCAACAATAGCTATTTTTGTATCTATATCTATATATGACTTTCCTTGATTTAATTCTAAATTTAATTCACTTATATTTTTTTTAATTCTTTCTTTTACTGTGTTTGCACCATCAAAATCGGTATATGGCATTATAATCCCTATCATATCACTTTCTAAGTAATATCTCTCATCTTCAGATCTTGTAGAATCTATTATTATATTGCTTACACTTTTAACTAAGTTATATGTTTTTTCTTCTCCAATTATTTTTCTAATTTCTTTATAATAAGGAAGCTTTATCATCATTAGTGTTAGCTTATTTTTGTGTCGATTTGATTTACTCATTTCTTTTTCTAAAGTAGAATAGAAATGTCTAATATTTCCAAGACCTGTTACTTCATCAACTGTAACAAGATTTTTATATTTTTCTTTTAATACTTTGTTATCTTTTTGAAGCGCTAAAATAACATTAGATAACCTTCCACTAGTCATACATATGATAGGCATACTTAACATCCAAATATAAGATATATAGTTTATATCTATATTCAATACTGTATTTCTATAAAATATTAAAGATGCATATAAAAATATTGCTACTGATGTTAATATAAGCCCAAATATAATGCCTCCTATATATGTTGTTATCGAAATTAAAAATGTAATTCCTAGCATGATAAAATTCAATAAAAAATTAGTATTTTCTTTTGATATAAATAATATCATTACAACAATAAATAATTCTAATACTAGTGCTATCATATACGAGTCTATTTTCTTTGATAACTTATCCATTTTCCCCTCCTATTTATATTTTTTACTTAATTAATCATGTGTATATTATACTCCTTTTTTTACTTTTTTCGCGTTTTTTCGATTTTTTTTAACATTTTTTGCCTTTAAAATTTCTAAAATAAAAAATAGAACACACTTAGTGTATTCTATTTTTTATTTAGTTATTCAATTGGTAGTATTATAATGAATTTACTACCTTTCCCAAATTCACTTTCAATATAAATCTCTCCTCCATGTAGGTTTACTATTTCCTTAGTTATCGTAAGCCCTAATCCACTTGAGTTTTGAATTTCTTCATTTGCATCTACTACTTGTCTAAATCTATCAAATATAATCTTTTTATGCTCTTCATCTATTCCAATTCCATTGTCCTTTACATAGATCTCCACTTCATTTATATGATCTTTTATACCTAATTCTATAGTTCCGCCTTCTGGTGTGTATTTTACAGCATTACTTATTAAGTTCTCTATGCATCTTTTTATTTCTATTTTATCAAAGCTAACTATTTTTTCTTCTATCTCTGGATCTATTATCAGATCTATTCCTTTGCATTCTACATGATTTTTTAGCCTTAAAGCTTCATTTTCTATAACCTCAACTATATCTTGCTTAGTTTTATTGATTTTATATTTTCCATATTCTATTTTTTCTATATCCATTAAATTTGTAATTAATTCTAATAACCTCTCTGCATTTTTATTAATTACACTCATATGATACTTTAGATTTTCTTTACTTAAACCTTTTTTATCAAGCATAATACTTATTAGCTGTTCAGTTGATGATATAACATTTAATGGAGTTCTTAATTCATGAGACAAGTTTACAAAATAGCTATTTTTTTTCTTTTCTAAACTTAAAACTTTATTAAATAATTTTTCATTTTTTTCAATTTCCTTTGTAAGTGCCTTTGTTCTTTTATTTACCATAGAATCTAGTAACTTTACTTTACTATCATAATATAGGATAGCAAATATGCATATAATTCCATAGATAACCATAGCTATTTTACTTTTCCAAATTGGAGGTTTTATAGAAAATTTAATTGTTTTTTCATTAGATTCAGCTACATTATTATTTATTGCCTTAAGCTTTAAAGTATATTTACCCGGGTTTAAATTTACTAGGTTTAATTTATTACTTTTAACATCTTTAAAATCTTTGTCTACTCCATCTATCTTATAATAATACTTAGTATCCCTCATATTCTTATAGTATGGTAAAAACATCTCTATGCTTATATTATTTTCACTAAATTTAAAGTTAGCATCATCAATACTGTTATACCTTTTTTCATTTACATATATATCTCCTATAGATAAATCTATATAATATTTCTTCTTCTTTAGCTCTTCACATCTAAATGAATTTAAACCATTTGTTCCTCCAAAGAAAATTTCACCATCATCACTTATATTAAATGATTTTCCATTAAATTCTCTTCCTTGTAATCCATCTACTATATCAAAATTTGTAAACTCATTTTTTTTGTAATCAAATTTTGATAATCCGTAATTTGTACTTACCCATATATGATCTGATTTATCTATAACTATTCCGTATATAGTATTATTAGGTAATCCATCTTCCATTGTGTAAACTTCAAACTTTTCTGTTTTTGGATTAAATTTATTAAGCCCATAATTTGTACCTATCCACAAGTTCCCCTGTTTATCTTCATTTATAACTCTTACAGAATTATTACTTATAGAATTTGAGTCATTTTCTCTCATCCTATATAATTTTGTTTTTTGAGTTTTTGGATCAAATTTTAAAAGTCCACCATCTAAAAAATATCCTATCCAATATATGCCATTGCTATCTTTATAAATACATCCATTTAATTTATCTTCTATATTATATTTAGATGACAAACTAGACATATCGACTATTTCACCTGTAGATATATTTAATATTACAACCCCTTCAGTTGTTCCCAGCCATACCTTATCATCATCGATAAGCACACTTCTTATATTGCTATTTTTTAAACCATTGTCTTTATTGTACACCTTTAATGTTTTTTCTTTTTTATTGATTACATTAAGCCCATCATCTGTCGAAATTACTATTATGTCTCCTTTTCCCTTTATATCATACACTTTGTTACTACTTAGCCCATCTTTTCTCTTTATATAATAAGTTTTTTCCTTTTCTCTATTTAAAACCGTTACTCCTTCCGAATTTGTTCCAACCCATAAAACGCCATCCTTGTCCTTATAAATGCCACTTACCATATTATCTGAAATAGATGTCTTATCTTCTGGGTTTGGATCATGTTTATAGTAATTTATATTAGTCTTTGAATCAAATATACTTATACCTGAATAAGTGCCAAGCCATAGAAGACCGCTTTTATCTTCCATTATGCAAAATATTAAGTTATCGGTTAACCCATTTACATCGTACTTTCCCTTTTGATAAACTCTAAACTTATCTTTTAACTTATCGTATTTTACTAATCCCGAGTCTGTCGCTATCCAAAGGTCTTTATTTTTATCCTGTAATATGTCTCTTATAGATGAGTTTTTATCAATTCCTTCTGGAGGATCATACTCTTTTATCTTATTTGTTTTTGTATTTACTTTATATAAATTTTCATTTCTAGTCCCAACCCATAAATTCTTATCCCCATCAAAATAAACTTTGTATACAGTTAAATCTTTTCCACAAGTATCTTTAGTTAGAAATTTTTCAACCGTTTCATCTTTTTTATCAAATTTATATAATCCCTTTTTAGTCCCAATCCAATAGTTTCCACTATCATCTTCAGTTATATCGTATATATGTTTACTTTTTAATTCATTCAAATTTTTAATTGCTGTTTTAAACTTATCATTTTTTTCATCATATATATCTACACCATTTGCTGTTGCAATTAAAACTTTACCATCTTTGTTTATTAAAATATCATAAACACTGCTATCTGATAAATTGCCATTATCTTTGCTATTATAGTAGTTTTTTATAGAATCAGTTTCAGTATTTATTTTACTTACCCCTCCTATAGTTGCAACCCATAAATTGCCTTTCTTATCTTCTTTTATATCGATAATATAACTATTTGCTATTCCTTTTTTGGGGTCCTTTTTTTGACCATACACTTTAAATTCATATCCATTGTAAACATTTAGTCCATCATTTGTTCCTATCCATATTCGCCCTTTACTATCTTGTTCTATTGCTTGTACTGTTCCCTGAGATAATCCTTGGTTTATAGTTATATTTTTAAAATTTATACTTTCTTGTGCATTAGAAATATCCACTCTGAGTATCATTACAAAAACTATAGATATAAATAGTTTTAAGTATTTTATTCTTTGCATAAATTTTTTCTCCTAAATATTTACTTATTAATCGCTGTGTAGACCTTCAGTATATTTTAAAATCTTTTTATACTTTAATCTTGGGTAACTATCACTTATAAGTGCATAGTTCGAAAGCTTATTTCCTATCCATCTAGAATGTATTTTGCTATATATCCTAATTGATGCTAAAAATATCCTGCAATCAGGACACGTATATATATGATGTATCCTTTTATTTTTATTTTTAAATTCAGTATCTATATTATATGCTCTAATTTTGTAAAGCATATGGCTATTGCAGCTAGGACATATATATATAGATTTATAATACAGTGAATTTTTTTTAAATTCAGAGGTATAACAGTCTTCTTCACTTAATGATTTAATTTCTTTTATTCTATCACTAGACTTAACCCAATCTATTTTTTTTAAAAACCCTTTACCTCCAGATTCAAAATCAGACTTATCCAAGCAGTCTTTATTTAAATTAAATTCTTTTAAGTAACTATGTCCTGCATACTTTCTATTTAAATAGCTTTTGTTATTTTCTGCTATGTAATTTTTTTCATTACAGTTAGAATTTTCCCGTCTAAATAAATCAAATTTTATTTTCATGGAATCACTCCTTTAATACTTTTTGTTATTACTACGAGTATACACTTTTTAACTGTAAGTTTTTGTCGAAATTAGTATTTTTTTAAATTTTTGTACAGAATTTTTTAAAAATACTATTAAATATTTAAATTAAAAATAACAGACATTATGAGTAGCGTTAAGGTTTGTCCTAAATATAGTGATTGTGAAATAGTATGAGTAAAATAAATAAAAAAATTACCAATATAATTATATATTGGTAATTTTTTTATTTATTAAGAGTTTTTAAAATTCAACGTATTTCTTCACATATAGTACTATAATTAACCCCATTTAAATCTATAATGTAAATTTTTTTATTCACTACTTCAAATTTTTTTATATTGTTCTTAATTTCAGAAATTTCCTCTTCATATTTTTTTAAAATTCTATGTGCCTCATATATATCTACCTCTTTAAATTTAACTTTATCTCCTGGTTTACATTGAGCTAGTTTGCATAGATCTACGCTTATAACATTAGCTATTTTTGTATAACCTCCTACTGTCTGCCTATCCGACATCATAATAATAGGATTCCCATGTCCTGGAATCTGAATTGCCCCAAACGCTATTCCATCTGAAACTATATCTGCACCATCTAAATGCTTAATTTTATCTCCAGATAATCTATACCCCATTCTGTCACATTCATTTGTTATATTATATACAGAGTTATAAAAAGTTTTTATATTTTTTGAGTCAAACATATTATCTTGTGGTCCCCTTATTGCTCTTAATATAATTTTTTTACCATACTCTTTTACATACTTTTTAGGCAAAATTGAATTTATATTACCATCAAATTTTAAAAGTTTTATATAGTCTTCATCTCTGAGTTCCCTACCTTTATATCCTCCTATATTACCTTTTATATAAGTTGACTTACTCCCCATAACAATAGGTACGTCTATTCCTCCACCAAATGCAATATAAGTTCTACATCCATTTTTCATCCCAGAAAAAGATAATATATCCCCACTACTTACAATATAACTTCTATACATATCAATTCTAATTCCATTTAACATAGGTCCTAAATCTCCACCTGTTATTGCTAGAATAGATTGCTCATCGAACTCTATAGTGGGCCCAATTATTAATGATTCTATACATGCTTCATATTCATCATTTCCAACTAATACATTTGCAACTCTTAATGAATAATCATCCATTGCTCCAGAAACAGTAACCCCATATTGTTGAAACCCTATTCTAGGCCCACCTTGGATTAAGCTTAGTAATCCTTTATTTAAAACTTTAGCTCCCATTAATTGTTGCCTCCTTCATTTAAAAATGTATCGAACTCATCCTTTGTTATAGGTGTAAACTTTACATAATCTCCTGCTTTTAATAATATAGGATTTTCTCTTTTAGGATCATACAATTTAATAGGTGTTCTTCCTATTAACTGCCATCCTCCAGGACTCTCTATAGGATATACTCCTGTCTGTTTTCCAGCTATACCTACAGAGCCTTCTGGGATTTTAACCCTTGGATTATCTAACCTAGGAGTCTCTAGTTTACTATTCATTCCCCCTAAGTAGGTAAACCCAGGAGTAAATCCTAACATATAAACTAAGTACTCAGCTTCACTGTGAAATCTTATAACATCTTCAATGCTTAATCCATTATGTTTTGCAACAGTATCTATATCAGGACCAAAGTCATTTCCATAAAAAACAGGTATCTTAATTATATTTTTTTCACTTTTGTCTAAAATTTTTAAATTACATTCTATATTTTTTACTGAATTTATAAGATTATTAAATGTTATTTTTAATGGATTATAAATTATCATAAGAGATCTATATGTTGGTATCATCTCATATATAGAATTAATCAAACTAGACTCTTCTATATTCTTCATTAAATTTATAACTTTTCTATTTATCTCTTCATCTATAATGTCTCCAAATTCAACTACTATAGCTTTATCTCCTGCTAACAAGTATTTCGTTTCCATAACTAATTTTATCCCCCCACCAAGTATTTTTAAAATAACTTCGTTATATCTTTAAGTGATATTAAACCACCTACAGCAGTAACTATTACTACTAGAATCCCTAAAATTAATAACCATTTTGGATGCTTATATTCACCTACAATTTCTTTGTTTTTAGATGCTAATAGTATAACGCCTAAGGTAATCGGAAGAATCAATCCATTTAAAGCCCCAGCTAAAATAAGTAAACTTGCTGGCTTTCCTACTGCTGCCATTATTAATGTTGAAATAAATATAAATAAAATTATAAATTTATTTTCATGTTTATCTATTAATGGATGAAGTGTTTTTATGAAAGATACAGATGTATAGGCAGCTCCAATAACTGATGTTATACTAGCGCTCCATAATACTAATCCAAAAAATTTATATCCTAAATTTCCAGCTCCATATTTAAAAGCTGATGCAGCTGGATTTTCAGGATCTAAACTTAATCCTTGTGAAACAACTGCAAATACCGCTAAAAACAATAAAATCCTTACTATGGTTGCTACACTTATGCCTAATATCGAAGATTTTGTTACATCTTTTAAATTCTCTTCTCCTGTTATTCCCGCATCAATAAGTCTGTGTCCGCCTGCAAAAGTTATATATCCCCCTACACTACCGCCTAAAAGAGTTATTATTGGAAAAATCAATCCTCCTGGATTTTCTGGAATAAATGTTCCTTTTACAACTTGATACATATCAGGTTTGTTTATTATAGCAACATATCCTACTACAACTATTACTATAATTGCTAAGAATCTTGTAAATCTGTCTATTATTGGTCCAGATTCTTTTATTAAAAAAATTGCTATCGCTATAAATCCACATACTAAAGTAGATATTGTAACATTGGCATTAAACATTACATTTACCCCAAGCGCTGCTCCCCCCACATTTCCAATGTTAAATGCAAGTCCTCCTATTCCTACTAATATAGCTATAAAATAGCCTAATCCCGGCAAAACCTTATTTGCTATATCCTGGCCTCTAAGCCCAGATACTCCTATTATTCTCCACACATTAAGCTGTGCTCCAACAAAAAATATAGTAGTCATTAAAACTACAAAGCCAAAACTAGCTCCATATAACTCTGTAAATTTAGCTGTTTGAGTTAAAAAGCCAGGTCCAATAGCTGAAGTAGCCATTATAAAAGCAGCTCCCATAAGAGCTGTTAAGTTTTTTTTATTAGACATAAATACCCCTCCAATTATTTAATAACTTCACTTATGCAACACATATTTATGCCTTCCTTTATAAGCTCTGATTTTATACTTTTTACAAATTCTATAGCTTTAGGATTATCTCCATGTACACATATAGAATCCGCTTTGATATCTATGTATTTTCCATTTATATCCTCTACTTTATTTTCTTTTACCATTTTTATAACTCTTTTTATTGCTATATTTGGATCATGCATAATAGATCCTTCAATACTTCTTGATACTAACGTTCCATCGCTATTATATGCTCTATCTGCAAATACTTCATTGGCAACCCTTAATCCTACATCTTTCCCAGCATCTATAATTGAGCTATTTGCAAGTCCAAGAAGAATTATATTTTTATCAACCTCATATACTGCTTGTGCTATAGCTAAAGATATCTCATAATCTTTTGCTGCCATATTATAAAGAGCACCATGAGCTTTTAAATGCTGTATATTTGCTCCATTTGAAATAACAAAAGAATTTAGTGCACCTAATTGATATTTTACATAAGCCTTAACTTCATCTTTACTAATCTTCATTTCCCTTCTTCCAAACCCTATAACATCCATAAACCCTGGATGAACACCTATTTGCACATTATTTTCTATCGCTAATTTTACAGTTTTATCCATTTGTATTGGATCACCTGCATGAAATCCACAAGCTATATTTGCTGAGGTTATATGCTTTAAAACCTCCTCATCCATACCTATTTTATAACAACCAAAACTTTCTCCTAAATCACTATTTAAATCTACTTTATACAAATTCTATTCCCCCTATAGACATTTTTAATTTTTATTTATTGTCCTACTTAAATTTTATGAATAAAAAAATAATGGTATGACTTAATTTAAGTCATACCATTATTTTATTTAATCTTATTTTGTTTTTTTCTACTTATTTTATTCCATTGATATTTTCTTTTTCTATATCCAATAAATCCTGTTATCCTATACCATGAACATAGTTGCCTATACCCAAAACTTTCAAGAAATGCAAATAACATGAGCTTTAATAAAGTTGATAATTTTAAAATATATTTAAACATGTAGTTTTCAAGTATTATCGCTGTCAAAGAAATTATTACACTATAAAAAATATATATAAATAAAAAAGTGATTAAAAATTTTAAATTAAGTAATCCACTAAAATACGATATTAAAATTATAATTAAACCAAAAACATCAATTATACATGAAAACATTTCATACACAACAAAGTAAAGAAAAGAAAAAATACCTACTAATCCATATTTAGGATTTAAAAATATGTATCTATGACTATTTAAACTAGTTATTAGACCTATATGCCATCTTCTTCTTTGCCCTTTTAAATCCTTAAGTTTTTCCGGAACTTGTGACCAACATATAGCTTTGTATTCATATTTAATTTTATATTTAATCTTATTTTTCCTATAAAAAGAATGAAGTTTTACCACAAGGTCCATATCTTCCCCTACAGTGTCTGTATCATATCCACCTACATTTAAAACTGCATTTTTTTTAAATAGCCCAAACGCTCCTGATATTATTAAATTTCCATTAAAACTATTAAACCAAACCCTTGTTGTTAAAAACACTCTATAATATTCTATTGTTTGAAATATTGTAAGAATCTTTTTAGGTGGCATTACTTTAATAACTTGGCCTTTGTCTAAAACAACTTGATTGGCTACTTTTATACTTCCTCCTACAGCTATAGTTGTATCATCTTCCATAAACGGCATAACTATATTACTAATTGAATCACGTTGTAAAATTGAATCTGCATCTAAAGAAACAAACAATGGATATTTAGATACATTTATGCCCATATTTAATGCATCTGCTTTTCCTCCATTTTCTTTTTTTACCAATATCAACTTTATACCATCTTTGATATAACCTTCATATATAAATTGTTCATTTTTACATTTAACCAATCTTCTTATAGGTCTTGGAACTTTTTTTAATTCAAATTTATTTATTAATTTATTAGAAGTATCATCATTTGATCCATCATCTATAACTACAATTTCATATTCTGGGTAATCTACATACGACAACGATTCAATACAATCACAAATTGTTTCTTCCTCATTATATGCTGGAACTAATATGGAAACAGGTACATAGTTATCTGTGCTTTTCAGTGAAAGTTCGTTTAAATACATTTTATTACGTTTATCTTCATTTAAATTTAAAATAGCAAATATAGTAGATATAAAAAATACTATAGCGTAAATAAACATATAATATAAAAAGAACACATTTAAATAATCTACGAATAATCTTAACATTGATATTCTACCTCTATCTCCTCTAATTTTTCTAAATACTCTTCGTATGATATCTTGTTGTCCATAAACATTGCATAGAAAAGTATATCTTTTGCATATTTATCATCATTTTCCAATATATAATTTATTAAATCTTTATCACCAAATTTTAATATGCTTATTGCAGAGTTATATCTAACATACCAATTTTTATCATTTATACTTTTTAAAAGAGCTTGTTCACTAAGCTCACACTTATAATTTTTTAAAGCGCTAGCACATACAGCCCTATACTCCCAATCTCCATTTTTTAAGAATTCAATGATTATATACTTACATTCATCATATTTTATAATAGTAAAATATTTTACTATACTTATATTAATCTCTTTGCTTATATTATCTTTTAATATATTTAATAGTTCTTCTTTTACAAACGTAGTTTTATTATTTTTAAAATGTTCAACAATTACTTTTTGAAAGCTTTCATTAAACTCTTTTAAATCATTTATCAAATATTTATCTAATTCACTTTTGTCTCCTCCAAATTGATTTATTATATCTGTGAAAACTTTATTATTTATATATTTTTCTTCTTTAGATACATATTCAATAGCACTTTTCAATGTATTTATATTTCCTATTTTCGATATTGATTCTAATGCTGCTACCCTCAGATATATAGACTTAGTATTTATACAACTAAGCAAAAACTCACTTATTTCATAGTTGCTAAGCTTGTATTCTCCTAGATTTATAGTCATATATGTTTTTAATGTATTATCCTTTAATTTATGCTTTAAAACGTATCTATTTACTATATCTTCGAAATTCTCCATATAAGTTTTTGTATATTTATGATTATTTATATCTTTATTAAAAACTTCTATAGTATTATTAAAAACCTTAATATATGGTCTATATTTTAATTTTTCTATAACATATGATATATCCATTTTGGATATATCAGTTCCATTTTTTACACAACTCAATTGTTTTAAAATTTCAGCTTCAAACTTTGGCTTTATAGCTTTTACTTTTTTAAAAAATCTAAAGTTTAAAATATCTTTTGCTATCATATAAATAACAGCACAAGCTATTATATAAATAAAAAAGCTCAGTACTAAATATATATCAACTATATTTTTCATAAAATTTTCCTCTTTACTTTTTTAACTCATCTTTAACTATATAATAAGATTGCTTTAAACGCTCATGATACTCAGGTACATTCCATCCCTTTAAATTGTACGCTTTACTATTTAATCTATTTATAGTGTTATTCTCTTCTTTTTCAGTTACTCCTATATTTATAGCATTTATTCTTAGAGGCTTCGTCTTAAATTCTTTATAAAAATCATCTTGAATTTGTTTTGTTGAAGGATCCATAAAGTTTATAAGACCCCATGGTATACGCACCTCTACATAATGGTCTCCTATATAATAATCTGTAGCTGAATTATAGTTTTTGCTATTAGGATTTCCATTGCCTTTAGTTAATTTGCCAGTCTCATAACTTATTTTATTTAATGTCTCATTCAATGATTTTACATACATCTTAGGTCTTATATCCATATAAATAGGTGAGAAATAGTCCATATCAGGTGTATTTTTTATTAAATCTGGTCGTTGTTCATAAAGTGTTTTGTTTTCATAAAAGTTAAATCTATTATAATATTCATGTACTGATACCATCGAATTATTATTATCATTTATACTAATTATAAAATCTACGGGTTTATCAAATTTTAGATTATACTGAGTACTTTTATTTGATCCTGACTTAGGAGTTACATCTAAATCTATATATAATCCTTCTTTCTTTAAATTTAGTTTTCTTTGTGACTTAACCATTAAATATAGATACTTATCATCACTTTTTGCATGTAAACTTAATTTATCATTTTGACTTAAAATATCACTATCATTCCAATCACTTAAGCTATCATCCGGGTATGGAGTTTCATTTGCTTTACCTGGCTCAAAGTCCATAAGCCCAAAACTTTGACTATATGTTTGTGCATCACTCCAATAAGCTGATCTATCTAAGATTTTGCTATCTTTAGTATTCCATGACGAAGATGCCCAGCTATCTTGAAACTCAAATATAAAGCATCCTGAAATTCCCGATTTTTTTATAGCCCTATATGTACTAACTAAAGCTTTACCCTGTTCCTGCTCAGTAATATAGCCTTTGTTAACGTCTTTATTAAAATCTCCACCTGCCCTGCTTGATGGGACACCCATTTCTCCGATTATAACCGGTATTTTATAATGATCATTAATTTTTTTAAAGTATTCATCCATATTATCCTGATATTCTTTTAAATCCGTAAAAGATGGATATATATTGTAACTAGCAACTATACCTGTTTTTAGAGATCTTGTCCTTTTTATATTACTAACATCTACAAAGTTTTTTATTTCTTTTTCATCTTTACTCGATTTGTTATTGATTATATTTGATGGAGATGTACCTATAAAACTTATTAAACTTTGTTTTTTGTATTTTGCAAATTCATATTTAGTTAAATAATCTCCCATACTAGCTAGGTATGATTCAAATGAAGATGCATCTTTATTTGTATACATATATTTCCCATTGTATGGAGATTTTTGGTTCATTATATCTGCATATATTATGTCATGCTTTGCAAATTCAATTCCTACGCTATACCCAATAACATATTTTGATACATCTGTCTTATATCTTTCAAATATATCTGATTTTTTTAAATTATTTAAATTCCCATGCACAGAATCTATTGCAATTTTAATATTATTTTTAAATGCTTCAGATGCAGTTTTCCCTTCAGGATCTTTACCATTTTTAAGCAATTTTTCATCAAAGTAAATTCCTTGCATTAAGTATATAGGATTCTTTTTATCTTTATTGAATTTATGTAGCGCATCGTAAAAACTAGCATCCATTGTATGAGAAACCTTTATACAGTTAGCCCCCATATCATAAATATAACTTATCCATCTTAAATATTCTTCTTCACTTATCATATTTTCACTTGAAAATACACCAGGTTTAGTAGAATTCAAATCTACACCTACAATTTTTAAATTTCTCCATCTATCATTCTTAGCTATATAAATATCTTTTCCTTTAGTTTTTATAAAATAAGTTTTATTTTTTGCCAAAACATCATTGGATATAAAGTTTCCAAATTCAACTATACCTATTAAAAATATTAATATACAAATAGTTAAAAACTTCTTCATTTAATTTCACTCCTATTAAATAGACCACTTACTTAAGGTGTTTATATTTTGATCCATCCACTTACCTCTATTTTTTATAAAACTTTTCATTAAGTTCAATTCTTCTTCATATGATTTAGCTTTGCCTTCTGTAGATTTTACTAAATGAGCATGTTTATCTAAGAACTCAATATATTCTTGTGGCGTTTTTATATTCGAATCACTAAATAAATCTGAACTATTCTCCTCAAATACCTCTGCTTGATTACATAGTTTGATTGGCCATTTATTAAAATTTCTTTCAATTGATTTTCCTAATTTTTTTTGGTTTTTATCTATTTCCTTTATCAAATATTCATCACTTAAATAAGTTTTTCTCAGTTCTTTGTATCTATTTATAACTTTATTAGCAAATAATTTATCTTCAATTAATCTATCAAACCAAGGTCTTTGATTCATAAAAAAACCTTTATAGTCATATGGCTGTCCTATATCTTCAGTATGATTTCCTAATGATTGATTGAAATCCCAAACTGGACCAGCTTTCAGTTTTCCATTATAGTCCTTATACATATATGTACTATAAATTCCAGCATCAGTATTTTTAAAAAATTCATTAATTATATAAAAATCAACAAATGAATCATCATCAATATATTTTTTATATCCTACATCTGGATCATTAAATTTATCAGAATAAAGCATTCTTTCAAATTTACTTATATATTTTTGTATGTATCGGTATTTCCCGGGTGTTAAATCTTTTTTAGGATATTCAATGTTTAATCCATTATTATATAATGAAATTTCTTTCCCATAACTATCAACTTCTATATCTCCTTCTTTTTGTCTATTTTTAGCCAATATAAAACTAGTATCTTTTCTTCCCTCTATAGTTTTAGTTATATCTACTCTGTCTTCTCCTCTGTTGATTTTTTCAATCATCATATATACACCTTGATAATTAGAATCATCTATATTAAGGCTTTTGTTATCTACTAAAAACACTTCACAAAATTTTACTCTAGGTGCATATCCCATTATTTTGCTAGATGTTTCTAATGCTATATAATTTCTCATTAAAGATTTATCCGCAAAAGGTGCGTTTAACACCCATTCAGAATCCCTTGGCATTCCTAGTAAACTTTTTTCTTTCTCCCCACCTTTTTTATCCATAAGTTTTATTATGTATTGTTTTTTAGGGTACTTACTAGTACTATTTCCTCTTATTTTAAAACTCGCTCTACTTGTTAGGTTGGGTGTATCACTTAATCTATTTAATCCTGATTTATTATCATAAATTTGAATTTCTCCAACAGTTTTATCTTCTCTTTTGATAGTGTTTCCATCTGTATCAATCAAAACTATAGGTAAGTTGTAATCTTTGCTTATTTTACTTTCTTGCTGGTATGTTTTGAAGTTTTTTTGTTTAACTTTTTCGAATTCTTTTTGTGATAATTCTTTTATATAACTTAGGTTTGCTACTATTAATAATGTTAAAAATAAAAAAGCAATTGCTACAAAACTTTTAAATATATCTTTTTTCATAATATATCCCCTAACCTATTGTCTCTCCATTTTGAGCAACTATATTTACAGTGCTAACCCCTTCTATACTATATAAGCTACCTATAATATTTTCATCTTCATTATTTTTAATTTTTATCTGATATATTATTTCTATATTGTCTCCTACTGAATTTTTAGCTCTTAATTGACTCCCTTTAAATGAGTTAAATACGCATCTCATAATCTCTTCTTCTTTTTCTCTTAAACCTCTTATTATTAATATATATCTGTCTTCTTTTCCAAATCCACTAAAACTAAACATAGATAAAACTGCAAATAAAAATAATGAACCTATAATTGCTACCATATAATTTGAGCTACCTACACTAAGGCCTATTGCTATACACCAAAATATATAACCAGTATCTCTTGGGTCCTTTATTGCAGTCCTAAAACGAACTATAGATAATGCCCCTACCATACCTAGAGATAAAGCTATATCACTACCAATAACTATCATTACCATAGTTGTAACTAAAGTAAGCATTACTAAAGATACGTTAAATTTTCTATTGTACATAACTCCGCTAAATGTTATTTTGTATGTCCAAAATACTACTACCGATAGTAATAGTGCTATACACATTGTTTCCAATGCTCCAAAAGCTGTTATAGTTCCACTTTGGTTTGTTAAGTATTTGTATAATGTTTCCTTCATTCCACCACATCCTTATAATATATAATTTTCAAAAAACTGTCTTGAACTACAATACTTACTAAGAGATCTGTTTGTTGTATCTAAACCAGCTAAAGCTTGAGATATCCAACAAAACAATTCCCCATCAAATTTCACTTCTAAAACTGCATTATAATAGTCTACAATAGGTGTCATTAGTATATCTTCATTGAACATGTCAAAATCGAATTCATTAGACTTTATATCACTGTCCAATGTAACTCGTATATTATTTTCATTATGTATATAAGCCCTTCTATTATAATCTACAAGTACTACTGGCCTATATTGACCTATAGTCATTATATTGTACGCGGATTTAGCTGTTTCATTTTCATAATTTAAAAGTACACTATAGTCTTTATTTATAAGAGCAATTGCATCTTCTCTACTTATAGTAGTTGTCTCTTTTCTTTGGCTTACATTCATCTTTCGCTTTATTTCAAGTTTGACCTTATCTGTTTTAGTGTCATATATTCTCAACCTTATTTTCTTTCTTATCTCTTCTCCATTTACTTTTGCATAATAATCATCATTGTTTAAACTATCAAAGTATAAGCTTCGTATACGATACCCATAACTTTTATTATTTGGATCGGGTGTTAATACCTCCTTAAAAAGTTCATTAACTTTGTAATAATCCATTTCACCTATTGGGTATTTAAGTTCTCTTCTATTTACTATCAAATTTCCATACTCCTTGCGTAGATTTTCCGGTTAATATATTCTATATTCTAGCACATCATGATATTTTATTATCTTTTTCGACATTACAGTCAATATTGTACTTAGCTAATGGTAAAAAATAGTTTTATCTATTATTCTAAGCTAGAATTATATATCTTTACTTAATTGATATACCCAATGTTAATTAAGTTCAATAAAGTTTTTAATTTCCTTTAACTGTAATCATATTTAAAAATACTTTGGATATTACGTAAAATTATTCATAATTTGTGGATTTACTTTATATCGCAAAGAAGGGTGTAGGTAGTTGACTCTTAACACCAAAGTCTCTGACTTTTAAGTGTTTAAAATCAACTACCTACACCCTTATCCTTCTTTTCCACAATAAGCATAGGGATATAGTTGTATTTTGCTTGTGTATCAAAATACAACTATATTCCTCTCTTTACTTATAACTTTAAATCTTTTACTGCTTCTCTTGTTACTACTAATTTATTTTCTATTTCTTCGATATTTTCTTTAGCCATACCTATAAATAGCATATCGATTATCGCAAGTTGAGATATTCTTGAGCTCATAGCTCCTTCTCTTAAAGATTTTTCTACATAAGGAACCTTTAACGTTATATCAGATAAATCTTCCAACTTATTACTTATACTTGCCTTTGTTATACTTATCACTGGAACATTATTTTTATTTGCATTTTCTACACACTTTATTACTTCTTTTGTCGTTCCTGAATATGATATTGCAACTGCTACATCTTCAGGTTCCATTAAAATAGATGAAGTAATTTGTAAGTGAGTGTCCACATGTGCTATACATCTTTTATTTATTCTACTTAATTTATAATAAAAATCTTGTCCTACTAACCCTGAAACTCCAACGCTATATACATATATATTCTTTGCTTTAGAAAGCAAATCTATCGCTTTTTCTAAATCTTCTTCTTGAATTAAATTTACAGTTTTATCCATAACTTTATCAATCGATTTTTTTATCCCATATATTATATCTGTTGTCTCAAGTTTTTTGTTTATATACTCAAAATCAGCTTTTTCTTTTATATCTCTTAAACTCATAGATAACTTTAACTTCATTTCATTTAAACTTTCAAATCCTAATTTTTTTGAAAATCTAATCAATGTAGCTGCCGAAGTATTTGTTATTTCCCCTATTTCTTTAGCTGATAAATTAATTATACTCTCATTATTAGAAAGTAAATAGTCAGCTATAAGCTTCTCGCTATCTGTAAAATCTTCATAATTTTGTTTTATATACTCTAAAATATTCATAACTTAGACCTTTCTAAAATAAAACTTTTTACCATTCTTTATATATTTTAATAGATAAAAGTCATCTTGTAAAACTGATGCTACTTTATTTATTCTAACATCGTAAGCTTGATTTGTAGTTAAAATTTGAAGCTCTCCCATATACCTCTTATATCCTTCATTGTCTATAGTTATATCTCCATAATTTTTATCTACTGTATTTTCAGGTTTTATATTATTCCCATTTAATATTAACCTACTTTCACTAGCTCTTATAGCATCTCTTGCTCCATCAGTTCGTGAACTATATATTTCTTCTAATAATTTTAACGAAACTTTCTCTTTAGTATCTACTTTTATTCTTAATTCTACTCCTTCAGTGAAAAGGTTGGCTAAATCATTTAACTCTTGTTTGCTTGGAAGTGAATCCCCTATAAAAACTGATTGATTTCCTATTGCAAACAAATGATTTGCAGCTTGCCTTACATCTTTATTTCTATGATCTTCTAATGTTGGTAATCCATCTTTTAATGGACTTCTTTTTCTGTTGTTAGATTGAACGAATGCACATATCTTTATTCCTCTATCATTTAAAATTTTATTTTTTTCTAACATACATTCCTCAGATATCCCCGTTCCGATTCTTGGATAAAAATTGTGAAGTGCATCTATATTTTCATAATTTGGAGAAAATTTATCTAAGTTTTTAAAAAATGATTCTGTTATTGTAGACGCATTTAATTGTATTTGTATACCATAATCATTTTTACTCATATTAGATATCTCTTCTTCTGTATATCCAAAATCAATTCTTATTGTTTTTACTCCCATATCTCTTAACCCTTTTAAATCCATGTTATTTAAATCTAAAAATTTAAAAGTATTTGGAGATATATCACTAATTATATCCATATCATATTGTTTTGCTAACTCAAAAAACTCTCTCACTTCAACTTTTAAAATATCATAATTAGCTTCTGGAATATGAAGCGATGTGAAAATCCTAGTAAATCCTAACTCATTAGCATCTTTTAATAATTGTATATTTTCATCTTTTGTATTATCTAATCCAAAATAAACTGAAAATCCTAAACTCATAATTACTTCCTCCTCATATAAAAATGGACTGCCCTTATTTTTTGGACCAAGATATAATACTAATTTGTAGCGACCTTCAAAGCATCTTTTAAGCTTTGGGAGCACAACTTAGTATTATATCTGGAGTGCCCAAACCTTAGGTCAGTCCTTTACTATTTTTTATTCTACCGGATCTTCAAACCCTAATAATTCTGTAAAGAAATATCCACCTACATATGAAGCTACAACTCCAATTAAGAAGACAAACATTTTCCCATCGGCTATTAATAGTGCAAGAGGTAATCCTGATACTCCCATTGCTACTGCACCAACTTTGAAAAATGCCATTACTGCTCCACCTATTCCTGCTCCTAAACAAGCTCCTAAGAAAGGTTTTCCAAGAGGTAATGTTACTCCATATATTAAAGGCTCTCCTATACCTAAAAATCCTGGTACTAATCCATTTTTTGCTGTTTCTTTTAATCTTTTATTTTTAGTCTTTTTAAAAACTGCTATTGTAGCTCCAACTTGAGCCATACCTGCTGTTGCAAGTATCGGAAGTAAAACTGTTGAACCTGTACTTGCTATTAAATCTGCATGTATAGGTGTTAAAGCTTGATGCATTCCAGTCATAACTAATGGTAGGAATAATGCTCCTGACACTGCTCCTGATATAACAGAAACTAACATATTTCCTGATGCTACAGTATTTGCTACTACTAACCCTATTGAATCAGATATAAATCCACCTACTGGTTGCAATATTAATAATGCAACTAAAACTGAAACTGTTAGTGTAACTAGTGGAGTTATAAATAAGTCTAGTACATCTGGCACTACTTTTTTACATCCTTTTTCAATATAAACTGCTAATAGCGCAACTAGTATTACTGATATTATTCCACCTCTACCTGGTGTTAATGTCATTCCAAATAAATTTATATCAGCAAGTACTGGAGATGATAAAATTCCTCCAAGTACTCCACCCATCATAGGCATTTGTGATCCAAATTCTTTTGCTGCATTTAACCCAACTAATATAGATAAAACTGAGAAAACTCCATTTCCTATTAACCCTATTATCTTAGCTGCAGTTGTACTTGTATATGCTTCTCCAAAATATACACCTGCAATATTATTAACTGCTAAAACCAATCCACATGCTACAAATAACGGTATTAAAGGTATAAATATATTTCCAACTTTCTTAAGTGCATTTTTGAATTTTGTATTATTTTTTTCCTTTAATTTGTCTTTTGTTTCTTTTATTGCATCATCACCTAGCAATACTTTTTTACCAACTATCTTATTTACTTCTTCAGTTACTTTATTTACTTTACCTGGTCCATAAATAATTTGTAATTGTCCTTCTGCTTGAACTACTCCTAACGCACCTTCTGACTTTTTCAATTCTTCCATTTGAACCTTTGAATAATCTAAAAGTTCAAGTCTACAACGTGTCATACAGTTTTGCACACTTTTAATATTTTCTTTTCCACCAACTAACTCAATTAAATTCTTTGCTATTTCTTGGTTTGTCATTACAATTCCTCCTATCTATTTTTATATATTTTTAAGAGCTTTTGCTATATATCCATTATTCATTTCTAATATTACTTTAGCTTCTTCTTTTTCTAAATTTGACAAGATCATAAATATAGATAGCTTTACATCAAAATCAGTTTCATTTAAAACAGTTTCTGCTTCTTTAAAACTTACTCCTGTCGCTTCACACACTATTTTTTTAGATCTTTCAATTAATTTTTCATTTGTTGCTTTTACATCTACCATTAAGTTTCCATATACTTTTCCCATTTTTATCATGCTTCCTGTTGATAGCATATTTAATACTAATTTTTGTGCTGTCCCTGACTTTAATCTTGTAGACCCTGTTACAACTTCTGCTCCAACGACTGGAGATATTGCTATTTTAGCTTCTTTTGCTACTTGTGAGTCTGCATTACATGTAACTGATATCGTTAAGGCTCCTATTTCATTTGCATACTCTAATCCCCCTATTACATATGGTGTTCTCCCTGATGCAGCTATACCTACTACCGTATCATTTTCATTTAAATGTTTATCCTTTAAATCTAATACAGCTAATTCTTTAGAATCTTCAGCACCTTCTTTAGCTCTAAATATGGCCTCTTGACCTCCTGCAATTAATCCTTGAACTAATTCTTCTGATACTCCATATGTTGGAGGACATTCTGATGCATCTAGTATTCCTAACCTTCCAGAAGTTCCTGCACCTATATATATTAATCTTCCACCTTTTTGCATTCTCTCTACTATTCCATCTATGGCTTCTGCTATTTGAGGTAGTTCTATTTCTATTGCATTTGCTACCTTTTTATCTTCTTCATTTATCATCTTAACCATTTCTAAAGTTGATACTTTATCTATATTTAATGTATTTTGATTTCTACTTTCTGTTGTTAATTTCGATAAGTTTAATTTATCCATTTTTTTACCTCCATATTTTTATGAATTCGTTTTCTTGTTTGTAATTTCATAATACCATGTTTGAAATATCATTTCAATATATTTTATAAATAAAGAAATATTATTTTATAGATATGGTAAAAATTTATATCTATTTAATACATTTAAGAGAATACATTTTCCTAAAACTAAAAAAGTTAACTCACTTTTTATGAGTTAACTTCTACTTTTGACTGCACTTTTCTTTCCATTTTCCTAATTTTTTATTGTATATTTCTTTTATAAGTTCAATATCTACTTCATTTTCATAATTTTGACTTATTATTGAGCTTGCAACGATAATAACATCTAAACATTCTTCAGTTATATCATGCTTTGACTTATTTTTATATCCACATCCACATGCGTTTATACTGCTAAGTATCGACTGTGCTACTTCTCCTGTTTCTTCTGTTAATTTTAAAGCTCTTTGTTCTATTGTTTTTTTATCTATTTGTGTTAGTTTTTGAATTTCTTCAAAATTAACTAATGTGTTGTTGTTCATTGTTATACCTCTTTTCTTTAATTAAACACCATATTTAGTATAGCATAAGTCTTAGATATAAGAGGATATACATGTTTTGATCCACAAACAAAGTTCAGCTTGAAATGTCCATAACCCATGTATACCTTTTTCTCAAACTTTAATATATATTGAATAGATTTTCAATGTTAAATCTTATTAACAAAATCAGTAAAGTAGCTAGTTTTATTGGTTTAGTATTAAATTTGTGTTAATATATATATATGTAGCTAATTTGAAATTTAATTGGCTACCTCGTGTTTTTACTTCCTACGATTTTCGTAAATTTAAAGGGGGTTGTAATCAGCAATGGATCGGTTGAGAAGAAGTTATAATATGGTTATGTTCTTATTATTAGGACTAATCTGTGGTATATCTGGAAATTTACTAGATAAACCCGTATTAACTCCTGTACTTTATATAGGTTGCGCATTATGTGGACTTATATTTTCAGGGTTAGTATTCTCTCCAATGAAAAAAGGACTTGAAAATTAAAACTTAAATAAAAAAGAGCTATTCATATAGCTCTTTTTTTCATGTTATTTTACATTTTCTACATTATAATCATTGTCTAACTTTGACTTATATCCATTAACTAGTGAATCTAATGCTTGCTTTATTTCATATTCACTTGGTAATATTACATATCTTCTTGCATCTAATATAAATTTACTTTCTTTGTTAACTATGTTCACACTTGAAATTTTCTTATTTACACTACCTTTCATATCTAAAAGCAGCTTAGAAAATTCTCCTTTAGTGATATTCTTTAAAATTATGTACACTTCTTTTTCTGTTAACAAATTATCTTTTGAAACTCTTTCAACTTCTTCATTAAACATTTCCATAACTTCTTGATTCGTATTTTTTATATACTTATCAAGCATTAACTTTGATAATCTAGCTGTTAAAAATCCACCTACCCCTATACCTAATATATTTAACAATATATATAGTGAAGCATTATCCAATACTTTACCAAAATTAGTTGCAATAGCTAAAATGAAAAATGCTAAAGTTCCTCCTAAAATGCCTAATATCAATTTAACATTATTAATTTTTTGATAACTTTTTTCATCTTCCAATGAAAAATTGTCTTCTATTGTGTGATTTCTGTATTTATATAAATCTATATCAAATGAATTATTAGTAGAGTGCATACTTTTAGCAAACCTGCAATATTCACTCTTATCCACAGTATTATCTAAATTTATACTTTCAATAAATTTATCTCCATAAATTTTTATACTTCTCAATATAGCTTTTATAAGTGCTTCATTTTTAGAATCTCCATTCCATATAGATAGTGCATATTCTATACATCCTGACATCCCTAACATATGCTCTACTTCTACACTTCCATCAATTTCAAAAAACTCTATTCCTCTTACTTTACCTTCATTAGCTATAATCTTAGCTTGATTGTATGTAAAAGCTCCTCTTTTTAATATCTCTTTTGGCTCTAGTGTTGCATGTGTCATACCTTCTTTTATTCTATCTTCAAAATCAGCTATAGCTTCTTCATATTTATCTAGAGGTATTTCAATGCTAATAGGTGATCCATCTTCATTTACAAACCTTAATTCACCATAATTCAAACATGCATCAACACATCGTTCGCCGTTGCTATTGTATTTATTTTTCAGTATCTTTGTCATATATAATTTCACCCTTTACAAATGAACTTCGTTATCTATGGTTGTTATTTATCTATTGCGTCTACTATAATAAGTCCTTTTTTATTTTTTATAAGCCCTGGTTTGCACTTATAAATATTATATCCATTTACACAAAGTAGTGCAAGTCCATTAGCTTTAGTGTCTAGTTTTGATATACAGCATTGGTAAATTCATATTGACCTTCTATATCTCTAGATATTAATCTATAAATTTAAGAAGCATTTCTTCATCTTTTATCTACTCTGAAGATTATTTACCATAGACCACATATCATCCCCTACCTGTATGCCTTTGCTATTATATTGAAATGATCTCTGAGCCATTATTAAATTTACCATTTCATCTTGCATATTTACGTTAGACATCTCTACATGCCCTTGTAATATGCTTTTATTTTGTACAACTTCAACATTTACCGGTTTTGCAGTGAATAAGTTATCTCCTACTGATGTAAAATCAACATCTCCTTTAGGTTGATATAAATTAATTTCTCCAACTTTATTTTTATCTAGATAAATTTCCCCATTTTTATTTATACTCAAGTCTCCATTTTTTAAGTTAATATTTTTAACATTACCATTTATAGGCTGTATATCTAATACATTTCCCTTATCATCTACTAATTTACCAGTTGAATCTAAGTTAAATTCACCATTTCTAGTATAAGCATAGCTTCCATCTGATCTTATTACTCTAAAAAATCCATTTCCATCTATTGCTAAATTAGTATTTATTTTAGTTTCTTTAATTGCACCTTGTTCATAATTTCTAGTTGCTTGAGATATTCTGCTCCCAGTACCAGTTCTAATATCCGGAGAATTAGTTGGGTATGAGTTTTTATGTAATGATTCTTGATATAAATCTAAAAAGCCAGCATCTAATTTTTTATATCCTACAGTCTGAACATTTGTTATATTGTTAGATATTAACTCTATATTAGATTGACTTGATAACATTCCAGCCTTGCTATTATGCATTATATTATACATATATTATACCTACCTTACACTTCCGATTTCATTAGCTATTTGTCTTAATGTTGAATCTATTGTTTGTATAACTTTTTGGTTCGCTTCAAACTCTTTAACAGTTTCCATCATTTCTGTTACCGAACTTATGTAATCTACATTTGACCCTTCTACATATCCTTGCTTTATAGAGTAATTATTTGAATTCATAGGGTTATTTCCTGAATATAGATTATCTCCAACTTTTTTTAGGCTTTTATAATCATTAAAATCTACAATAGAAAATTTATAACTATCTCCACCTTCTACTGTAAGCTCATTTGAAGAGCTTACTGTAATTTTGCCATTTCCTACATATATAGGTTCATTAGCTCCTGTTGCCTGATTTAATCCCATAACATTATGACCACCATTTGTTACAAGGTATCCTTGTGAGTTAACTTTAAATGATCCATCCCTAGAATAAAATGTATTTCCACCAAAATCTCTTATTTGAAAAAATCCACTTCCATCTATTGCAAAATCTGAATTATTTCCAGTTCCTACAAAAGTCCCTTGTTTAAAGCTAGTATTAACTTCATCCATCCTAGTTCCAAAACTTACTCCGCCTAAAATTTGTTGATACGCTTTTCCATTTTGATAGTTATCATTATTGGATAAAGTCATTTCTTCAAAACTTTTAGAAATTAATTTATCTTCTTTGTATCCATTAGTTTTTATATTTGCTACATTGTTTGTTATTATACTTTGTCTTGACTGCAAATTTAGCATTGAAGATACCGATGCATATAGTCCTCTTATCATAGTTCCTCCTAATCCAGGTATTTCATTTTTTTCATAATACCTCTTAAATTTGAAATAGCTTTTTTACTCAACTGTGAAACTCTAGATTCTGTAACTCCTAATACTTCACCAATTTCTTTAAGTGTCAATTCTTCATAATAATATAGTGATAATACAAGTCTATCTTTTTCCTTTAACATGTCTAAAGCCTTAGCTACTGTTTCTATCAACTCTTCTTTTTCTATTGATGCCTCTACATTTATAGAGTCGTCTTTTATTATGTCTATCAATTTTAAATCATTATCACTATCTAGAACCATATTATCAAGAGAACTTGTGCTTAAACTTAAAGTACTTTTTCTTATTTTATGGACTTCGTCATTGGATACTTCCATAAATTCAGCTATTTCATTTACTGTAGGTTCTCTAAAATGTTTATGTTGTAAATTTTCTATACAATTTTTATATGATCTTACTTTACTTATACATCCTCTAGATACCGGTGATTGCTTTCTAATTTCATCTATTATATAAGATGTTATTCTTATTGAAGCATATGTAGAAAATTTAACACCTTTTCCTTCGTCAAACTTATCACTTGCATCTAATAATCCCATAACTCCATAACTTACTAAGTCCTCGTATTCCATTCCTATTTTATTAGTATAATACTTGGAAGCAATACTTCTAACAATAGGCATGTTTTGATTTATAAGTTCTTCTTTACTAATCATAATGTCCAACAACTCCAATCACTATATATTAATTACCCCTTGAGATTTTATTTGTATATCATTAGGTATTTCATTTAATGACAATATAGTTAAATTTGTAAATACCATTTCAACCAATTTTCTAAATGGTGCTCTTATCTTAGGCGAAACTAATATTATCGGTCTATTATTATTAAAGTTAACAGACTCTATAGTTGATTGTATTCCTTTAAATATTTGGTTAGTAGTTTCTGGATCTATAGCTGGATACGTTCCATTTACTGATCTTTGTAAACTATTAGCTACTAAATTTTCAATATCCATAGATAATGTTGTAACTACTATCGAATTATTTTCATCTATTAATTCAAGACATATACTTCTACTCATAGCCATTCTTACATATTCGGTAAGTAGCTCTAAATCTTTAGTATTTCTTGCATTATCTGCCAAAGTTTCTAGTATAGTAACTCTATCTTTTATAGATACCTTTTCTTTTAGTAAATTTTGGAATACTTTTTGAACTTCTCCTAATGTCATTAAATCTGGTATTAACTCTTCTACAACTGCACTATATTTTTCTCTTGTAGCATCTATTATTGCCTTTACTTCTTGACGTCCCATAAGTTCATGAGATTTAGATTTTATAGTCTCAAGTAAGTGTGTTACTAATATAGTTGTAGGGTCTACAACCGTAAATCCATATAATTCTGCCTCTTCAGCTTTGTCTTTTTCTATCCATAATGCATCTAACCCAAATGTAGGTTCTTTAGTTGATATTCCATCCAAATCTACATCCATGCCCATTGGATTCATACATAAAAGCATATTTGGCATAAGCTCATATGTTGTAACTGGTATACCTTTTATTTTTATAGTATATTGATTTGGATTTAATTGTAAATTGTCTCTTATTCTTATAGGGTGAACGATTATCCCCATATCAATTGCACATTGTCTTCTCACTGATACAATTCGTTGTAATAAATCTCCACCGGTACTTTCATCAGCTAAAGGAATTATTCCATATCCGATTTCAATTTCTATAGGTTCTACATTTAAAAGAACAGATACGTCTTCTGCATTTTCTAAACTTTCCTCTGCAGTTGGTGCAGCTTCTTCCTCATATAAAGATTCTTCTTGAGCCTCTTTTTCTTCTTTTTTAAGTGTATATCCTATAAATATGGCTCCTGCGCCTAAGGTGAAAAATGATAATTTAGGTAGCCCAGGTAATAACCCTAGTACTACTAAAACTATACCTGACATAATCACCGCTTTAGGAATTGATATTAACTGTTTTCCTAACTGTTTACTAAAGTTTTCATCGCCATTAACTTTAGTTACTAATATACCTGCAGATGTTGAAATAATTAATGCAGGAACTTGACTTACTAGTCCATCTCCAATTGTAAGTCTTGTATATGTTTGAATAGATTCCATAAAGTCCATATCAAGCATTACAACTCCAATAACTATTCCCGCAAGTATATTTATTGTAGTTATTATTATTCCTGCAATTGCATCACCTTTTACAAACTTGGATGCTCCATCCATAGAACCATAAAACTCAGCTTCTTGTTGTAATTCTTTTCTTCTTTTTCTAGCAGTTTTTTCATCTATCATTCCTGCATTCAAATCTGCATCTATACTCATTTGCTTACCTGGCATTGCATCTAAGGTAAATCTTGCAGATACTTCAGATACTCTACTTGAACCATTTGTTATAACAACAAATTGTATTATTACAATAATTAAAAATATGATTATACCAACTATGTAATTTCCTCCAACAACGAAACTTCCAAAAGACTCTATAACATTCCCTGCATAACCTTGACCTAGTATAAGTCTTGTAGATGATATATTAAGACCTAGCCTAAATAAAGTTGTCACTAGAAGTATGGTTGGAAATATTGATAATTCCAATATACTAGTTGAAAGTATTGTCATTAGTAATATAAGTACCGATAGACCTATATTTATAGCTAACATCATATCTAGTAAAAAGGGTGGTAGTGGAATTATTATCATAAGTATAATTCCAATTATTCCAAATCCAACTAATACATCAGCTCTTTTTTTAAGTCCTAACTTTTCCATTTAAAACCTCTTTTTATATTTTTTTATATCTATTTTTTATTTTATAAACTGCAACTAATACCTCTGCTACTTCTTGATACATTTTTTCAGGTATCTCTTGTTCAATCTCTACCTCTTTGTAAATAAGTCTTGCTAAAGGCTTATTTTCTATAATAGGTATATCATGTTCTTTCGCTATTTCTCTTATTTTAAAGGCTATTAAATCAGCACCTTTTGCTACTACTATAGGTGCTGAATCCGATCCTTTTTCATACTTTATAGCTATAGATATATGAGTAGGATTTGTTACAATTGCATTAGCTAATGGAACAGATTCCATCATCCTTCTTGAAGATATCTCTCTTTGTTTTTGCTTTATCTTTCCTTTTATCTCCGGATTACCTTCCATTTGCTTAAACTCTTCTTTTACTTCTTGTTTGGTCATTTTAAGATCTTTTTTATATACATACTTTTGATATGCAAAATCTAAGGTAGATACAACTACTAAAACTAAAAGTATGTTCTGTATTAAATCTCTTATCAGTTCGACTATAGTTCTCATTAAATATGGTAAATATATATCTCCAGTTTTCATTATCCCCATGAAGTTTTTCTCCATAAAGGAATATCCAACCTTAAAAAGTACAACAATAACAAGTATACTTTTTATTAAATTTCCTAATGCTTTTTTAGAAAACATGTTTTTAAATCCACTTATAGGATTTAATTTCGATAACTTTGGCTTTAGTGGATCTGTTGTCATTAAAAATCCACTTTGCATAAGATTTCCTATTGATGAAAAAAGTATGATAATCATACCGATAGGTATTATTATTTTCATAAATCCCATCAGAAGGATCATTAATAGATTTCTTACCATAGCTATAGAAAATTCATTTGTAAAACCAGTGTTTAGATATTGAACTATATAATTTTGTAATTCTCCAATTACAAAATCAGACATAGCATAAATTATCATAAGGACACCTAAAAGAGTTACTGTCGTTACAACTTCCTTACTTTTTGCCACATTTCCGCTCTTCCGAGCATCTTTTATTTTTTTTGATGATGGTTGTTCAGTTTTATCATCAGTCGAAAGTAAAAAACCTAATGGAGCCATAGATGTCATGTGCATTGCACTAGTTGACTTAAAAGTTCCATCTAAAATGTCCGTCATATTTATTAATAAATTATGTAACTCATTCAATATAAATGGTAATGAAATTACAAAGAACATTATTCCAACTATTACTTTTAAAGGCATTCCTATTACCATTACATTTAATTGGGGTACACTTCTTGAAATCAAGCCCATTATAAAATCTGTTATTATAAGTGCCAATATTATTGGAACTGCTATTTTAAATCCAATTATAAAGCACTGGATAAATATATTTACAACATATGTGTAATTATCTTTTAATATATAACTTCCAACCTCTATAAGTTTAAAGCTTTGACTTATGCCTTTTATAAGCTCATGGTGTCCATTTATACTGAAAAATACCATTATTCCAATCCAATAAACTATATTTTCAATTAATGTATTACTCTCATGACTACTTGGATCATAAATATTTATCATAGATAATCCAAGTTGTTGATCTATTAAACTTCCAGCAATTTTTAAACTGTTTATACATATACTTGTTATATAACCTAAAACTAATCCTGTTATAGTCTCCATAACTCCAATATTGACTAGTTCATACACATTTTTAACTTCTACATGAACATTTATCGTAGAAGTAATTATTACCGACATAAATAGTGTGAAAGTAACTTTAAATACATTTGGCGTTCCACTCGGAAAAATTATACTTATACATGAAAAAAATGCAATTAATCGTAAAAATACAAATATCAATTTTAAAAGTTACCCTTTTATATTTGCAATCATATTCATAATTTTATTTGTAAATTGAATAAGCTCATTTAACATCCAAGCTCCGCCAATTGCCAATGTAATCGCTACAACTATTAACTTGGGTATAAAAGTTAATGTTTGTTCTTGGATTTGAGTGGTTGCTTGGAATATACTTATAAGTAATCCTACTACTAAAGATAGTATTAAAATAGGTCCTCCTATTAACATGCCTGTATATAAAGTTTCTTTTACTATGCTGACTACTACACTTTCACTCATTTTATTACGCTCCTCAATTATTGAAAACTTAGCAATAAAGATTTTATTAATAAATTCCATCCATCTACCATAATAAATAACAATAGTTTAAATGGTAGAGAAATCATAACAGGTGGTAGCATAAACATACCCATAGACATAAGTACACTTGACACTACTAAATCTATTAACAAGAATGGTAAATAAATTAAAAATCCTATTTGGAAAGCTGTTTTTAATTCACTAATAGAAAATGCTGGTATTAATATATATAATGGTACATTTTCTCTAGTTAAATTTTTTTTATTTAAATCCGAGTTTTCAACAAATAGTTTTATATCTTCTTGTCTAGTCTGTTTTAATAAGAATTTTCTTATAGGTTTTTCTGCTTGTTCTACCGCTTCTTCAAACTTAATTTCATGACTCATATATGGCTTTATTGCTTGTTCATTAATTTGATTAACAGTAGGAGCCATAATAAACATAGTTAAACATATTGCAAGTCCAACTAATACTTGGTTAGGTATTGTTTGTTGCGCACCTAATGCAGATTTTATAAAAGAAAATGTTATTATAATTCTTACAAAACTTGTCATCATAAAGACAATTGCACCTAAAAACATTAAACCTGTTAAAACTATAAACATTTTCATTAAAGGAGTGTAATCGCTTAAATATGGGGTTATATCACTTAGTGTTTGCATCTTTCTTCTCCTTTAGCTTACCTATTAAATTCATAGGGTTTTGTATATCTTTTTTTAAGTTCAATTTTTTAAACTTTAATTTATCTGATTTTAATATATTATTTTTTTGTCTTTTATCTTCTATTTCTTTTATGTCTTCTGGAGTTAAATCTTTTATTCTTTCTATATTATTATTTGATACTAACAAAACACATCCATCGTCTCCTGTTTTTAAAACAATTAAATATGTATCTTTGCTAATTCCAACTTTTTCTAAAATCTTTGCATATCTATCCATTCCAACATTTTGCAAGTTCATCCCATTCATTTTGTAAGCAATAGCAATTACCCCAATCATCAGAATAATAAATGCACTTAAGTTTACTAAGTATCTCAATGTTTCATACATGATAAGTTATCTTACTCCTTTGTGTCTTGGCTTTGTTGCAATTCTTGATTTTGATTTGCTTCTTCTTGCTTAGCTTTTTCTTTTTTATCCACTATCAAAATATCTACTCGTCTATTTGTCGATCTATTTTCTGGAGTATCATTAGCTACTAAAGGTCTAAACTCTGCATATCCTTTTACTGCAAATCTAGTTGGTGGAACCTCTTTATTTTCAACGAAGTACCTTACAACACTTACAGCTCTGGCTGTTGACAGCTCCCAGTTTGATGCATACTGTGAGTTATGTATAGGAATATTATCTGTATGCCCTTCTACTAAAACATCATTATCCATATCTTTAACTAATTTAGTTATAGTATCTAATGCCTTTATACTCGTTTCTTTTAAATCTGATCTTCCTGAATCATAAAGTATATTTTCATCTAGTTGAAGTACTATACCTCTGTCTTCTTCTCTTACTTTAACCGAGTCTTGCAGATTATTATCTTGAACAGCTTTATTAACTTTCTTTGCAAGGTCCTCTTTTTCTAAATTAGATTTACCTACTCCTACTTTTAAGTCTTCTATATTTTCAAGTTTTTCTATAGATGTGCTACCACCTAAAGAACTTTGTAAAGCTTTTGATAATTTACTTAACTTTTGACTATCTACTGCCGATATTGAATATAGTAGGATAAAGAAAGTAAGAAGTAGTGTTATTGTATCAGCATATGTGTCTATCCAAGACCCTGTTTCTACATCATCGCCTTTTCCTCTTCGTCTATCTCTACGCGACATTTACTGCTTCACCTTCTATCGTACCTCTAGTGTAATAAGATTTCTTTTCTTTTGGAGTTAAGAAGTTTACTAATTTTTCTTCAATTACTCTAGTGCTGTCTCCATTTTGGATACTCATAATTCCACAAATCATCATATCCATACGTTCACATTCTTTTTCTCCTTTTATTTGTATATTAAACCCAATTGGATTCAATATAGCATTAGCCATTAATGCCCCATAAAATGTTGTTATAAGGGCAGCTCCCATACCACTTGCAATTGCAGCTGGGTCGCCCATACCACCTGCAAGCATCTGAATTAACCCTATTAGAGTTCCAACCATACCAAACGCTGGGGCATAAGAGCCCCATATCTTAAATATCTTTGACCCTGTAATGTATTTACTTTCTACTTCATCTATTTCTATTTCTAATATTTCTTTAATATCTTCCATATCAATGCCATCTATAGCCAACTCTAGCCCTTTTCTTAAAAAATTATCTTCTATCTCAGAAACCTCTTGCTCTACTGCTAAAGGTCCATCTTTTCTAACCTTTCTAGCTAATTCTTTAAATTGATCTACTAAATCAACTTTATTTATATTTCCTGATTTTAATATTTCCTTAGTTACTTTTAATCCCGTTTTTAAATCATCCATAGAAAATGTTATAAGTAGTGATGCAAAAGATCCTCCAACTGTTATTGCCAGGGATGGTGTATCTATAAATGCATCTATCCCTGTTTTTCCTGATAATATACCATATGCAACAAATCCAAGAGCTAAAATAAGACCTACGGGAGTTAAAATATCATTTTTTTTCATATTATCCTCCTATTTATCTTTTTAAGTTTATTATTTCCTGTAAAAGTTCATCACTTGTTGTTATAACTTTACTAGATGCTTGGAATGCTCTTGTTGTTACTATCATTTCTGTAAATTCTTCTGACAAATCAACATTTGACATTTCTATAGCACCTTGGTTTATAAGTCCATGTTTTACTCCGTACATAGGTCTTCCTGAGTTAGCTGTTTCTCCATAAAGATTACCACTTAAAGATTCCATACCTTCTGGGTTTTGGAAAACTGCTATTTTTAATGCCTGATCATTATCAACTTTTGTTCCATCTGCTAATAAATATGAAATCTTACCTTCTTTTGATATGTTGAACGATAAAACCTTTTGCATTTCTCCACTTGGATTAGCTTTTTCTTTTGGTATTTCTACTGGCTTTCCATCTGTATTTAAAACTTTATATCCATCCGCTGTTACTAAACTTCCATTAGCATCCAATGTAAATGATCCATCTCTTGTGTAAGCTTCTTGCTTAGGTCCTACACTTACAACAAAGAATCCATCTCCATCTATAGCTAAATCTGTTGGTCTACCTGTTGGTTGTATCGCTCCTTGTGCCATGTTTCTAAATATCCCACTTACCTTTGTTCCTATTCCTACTTGACCTGGGTTAACCCCACCTATTACATTAGGATCTCCAGCATCTCCACCTGGAACACTTGAATATATTACGGTTTGATTTAATGCATCTGAAAATCTTGTAGTTGACTTTTTAAATCCAGTTGTTCCAACATTTGCAACATTGTTCCCAACTACGTCCATTTTTGTTTGGTTAGCTTTCATTCCGCTTATTCCTGAATACATTGACTTTAACATATCATTACTCTCCCTTTTTGTTTGTATTTGACTCTATAGAATCTTTATTTTCACTTGCTTTTATAAGAGCTCCATATTCTGTTGATTTTAATTCTCCACTTTCATCTACTCTTACTTCCATATATACAATACCGTCTTTAATTTTTATACCTTCTACCACTCCTGTAATAGTTTTTTTATCATCTTTATTTTCGTCATTTTTAACTGTGTTATCAACTTTTCCAGCATCTTCTTCCTTTGGAGCATAGGCTTCTATTCTTTTACCTATAAGTGCTGATGCTGTGCTCATTGCAGAATTCACTAAAACTCCATTAGTTAACCCTACTAGGTATTCCATTCCCTCATTCAAATTTTGCATCTGCTCTAACGAACTAAATTGAGCAAGTTGAGTTACATATTGCGTAGGGTCCTGTGGATTTAGAGGGTCTTGGTTACTCATTTGTGCTACTAGTAGCTTTAAAAATAAATTTTTATTAGTTTCTTCTCCAGGCATAACTATCTGTGTTCCATTTTCTGTTTTGCCAGATGATTTAGTATTTGCTACAGTTTTAGTATTTGATGTAGCTTTAGTACTTGATTGTTGTGTATTTAGTTTCATAAAATTATTCATAATTTACCTCTACGCTAGTATATTAAGATTTGATTCATCTATTTTTTCTTCATCTATATCTTCTATAGAATTTACTGTGGTCCTATTGCTTCTAGAGTTTCTTTTTTGCTTTTTTTGCTCTTCTTTTCTACTAAATTCTTGACTTAAATTATCCGAAAAGAAATTTTGATCATTTGATTTCATTTCAACAACTATATCTTTAGCCTTTATTCCTAAATCGCTTAAATGTCTATTTATATCATTTACATTTTTATTTAACATATTGAAAGTTTCTTCTTTTCCTACATGTATAAATACCTTTGTAGCTTCACTATCTTTTAAAAGTTTTATAGTCATATCCCCTAATTCTTTAGGATTTATATTTACTTTGATTTCTTCTATATTATTATTTTTCAGATATTTAACCATTTTTATAAAATCATCGCCAATATTACTTGCACGTATAGTCACTGCTGGAGGATTTTTATTTATAGCTGGTTCTTGTATAAATGTTTTATTATTTATAATAGATAAATCACTTCCATTTTTATCTGCTATATTTTCTAATATACTTAAACCTTCATCCTTACCTTTATCTTTTTGATTCACATCTACAATATTATTTTTATTAGCATTTGTTGCTATATTTAATTCTTCATATGACTTTAAAGATTTTATCTCACTGTCTACTTTTTTAATCCCATCTTTAGGGTTTTCATCCTGTTCATTGATATTTTCTGCCAGTTTAGTGTTTTTTTCACCAGCTTTTTTCGACAATTTATCAAGATTTAAACCTTTAGGTAAAATAACTTCACCATCAGTTGGTAAATCTAAATCATCGGTTTTAGTAAATTTATCTAAATTAAAATTTAAATCAATATAACTACTTATTTCATCATTACTTAATTTCATCATCTTATCAATATCTAATGTTTTTAAGTTTAAGTTTGATTTATCATTTATGCTCAAAATAGTATCGTTTATTGACTTCAAAATTTCTTCTTTTTTCAAATCTGGATTTACATATGAATTATCCATTTCTTTTAATTTATTTAAATTTGAAAAAAGATTTTGAATTAATGATGCTATTAAATCACAATCTTCATTTTCTTGATCTACATTTGTATTTTCAATGTCCATATCTAAAGAAGCTAGTAAATCTTCAAATCCACCTTTACTTGATAACTTAGTGCTTACATTGCTTTTTCCAAGTGCTAAGTTTACTAAGTCGAAGGAAAAATTCAAGTTAAAATTCATATCTCAATCATCCTTTATGATATATTCTTTTTATTTCTCATGTACGCATATAAAGCAAATTCATCATTTTCTATTTGCTCTTTTCTCGCTTCTTCTTTTCTTATTTTTATAAATTTATTCTCTTTTAATGTTTCTAAAGATTTTCTATCTATTTGTCTTTCAATGAATTTATCTTTTGCTTCTACTACTATTTTCTCTTTTTCTACTAATATTTTATTACTTTGTTCTATAGTTTGACTTATTGAATGAAGATAGTTTAATCTTACTTTTTGACTTATAGTATCCTCTGATTCTTCAAACTGAGCATATTTCTTATAACTACAACCTAACTTTTTTATGTTATCTTCTAATGTTTTTTTATCATTTTGTGCCTTTGTATATTCTAGTTTGCTTTCTTCTTCTTCTTTTATTTTTATATCTAATAACTTTTGTAGCTTAAATTTATAGTTTGTCAATCAAATCTCTCCTCGTTATTTAAATATGTTCTTTAGTTCGACTATACTCTCTTCAAATTTAGTTTTTTCATTTACACCTTGCTTTAAAAATGAATTAACTTTATCTATGTATTCAATAGCCATATCTATATTTTTATTAGAACCCTGTTCATAAGCTCCTATGTTAATTAAATCTTCGGCTTCTTTATATGTAGCTAATATATCTCTTGCTAAAGATGCACATTCCTGATGTTGATCCTCGCAAATTTCTTTCATAAGTCTACTTACACTATTTAATATATCTATAGCTGGATAATGGTTTTTATGTGCAAGGTCTCTAGATAAAACAATGTGTCCATCTAAAATACCCCTTACTGTATCTGCAATTGGCTCATTGAAATCATCTCCATCAACTAAAACTGTATAAAAAGCAGTTATCGAACCTTTTTCAGACATTCCACTTCTTTCCATAAGCTTTGGAAGTAATGCAAATACTGATGGTGTATATCCTTTTTGTGCAGGTGGCTCTCCTATAGCTAAACCAACTTCTCTTTGAGCCATTGCAAATCTAGTTACAGAGTCCATCATTAAAATAACTTTTTTACCTTGGTCCCTGAAATACTCAGCTATAGCTGTGGCTGTTAGCGCTCCCTTTAATCTAAGTAAAGGTGATTTATCAGAAGTTGCACAAACTACTACAGATTTTTTCATACCTTCTTCACCTAGGTCTCTCTCTATAAAGTCCAGTACTTCTCTACCTCTTTCTCCTATAAGGGCAATAACATTTACGTCAGCTTTAGCTGTTTTTGCTATCATTCCTAAAGTTGTACTTTTCCCAACACCACTTCCTGCAAATATACCTATTCTTTGACCTTCTCCACAAGTTAAGAACCCATCAATCGCCCTTATGCCTGTAGGCATGATATTTTTTATTCTTGGCCTTTTCATTGGATCTGGTGGTTCATTTGAAAGACTGTATCTTTCTCCTCCTAAAACCTCTTCATCATCTATTGGGTTTCCAATTCCATCTAACACTTTACCTAATAAGTCATTACTACATTTAACACTAAGTGGTATTCCTCTAGCAACAACTCTACACCCAGGAGCTACTCCTGCAAGTTCTCCTAGTGGCATTAAAATTACATATTTATCTTTAAATCCAACAACCTCACAATTTATAGGTTCATCTGCATAGTTGTAAACGATGCAAAGTTCACCTACAAAAGCCTTTATACCTTCAACCTCAACCGTAAGACCTATTATCTTAGTTACTTTACCTTCTGATATAACTTCCTTTACTTCTAAAACTTTATTTTTCAATCTCTCAAAGTCTATATCAATCATAAAAGTTCCTCTTTCACCTTTTCTAAAACACAATCAATTCCAACTATTAATCTTCCTTTATTAGTTTCAATTATTGCATTTCCTGGTTCTATAAAGTCATCTACTAATACAAATGCTTCTCCTTTTATTAGTTGTTGGTTTTTTAACTTATTTAGTTGTTCATTAACTTGTTCTATATATATTGCATTAGTTCTTATAACAAAATTTTCTTTTATTTCATATTCATTTATAGTAGATTCAAGTATATTATTCATAGAATCTATATCTTTGAATTTTTCTTTAAGCACCTTTTCTGCTATAGATATACTTAAGTTAATAATGTCTTTTTTGTTAGATTTTATAAAATTTGTTACTTGATTGTTAGCCTGAATTAAAATATCATTTGCTTTATTTATAATCTCTTCAGATTCTTGTTTTGCTTTTTCAATGTTATCTTCATAGGATTCTTTATATCCATCTTCATAACCATTTCTCAATCCTATATTATGACCTTCTTCATATGCTTTTTTCTTTATTTCTTCACATTGGTTTTGTGCTTCTTGAACGATTTTTTCACTTTCTACTTGTGCATTTGATATCATATTTTCACAAGTATTTTTAGCTTGTTCTAATTGTTGTTCAATTTCTTCATTTACTTTTAATACTTCACTTTCATCAAAAGTTTCTTCATTATTAGTTGTTTTTACCGTAGCAGTAGTTTTTAAAGGTTTAATACCTTTAAAAACTACCCCATCAGATTTTAAAATACAGTTACTCTTAAATAAACTCATCGTCTGAACCTCTAGATAATGTTATTTCTCCAGTATCTTCAAGTCGTCTAACAACATTTACAATAGCCTGTTGTGCTTCTTCTACTTGAGATATCTTAACCTTACCAAGTAAATCAATTTCTTCTCGTAACGCTTGTGATGCTCTTTGAGATTGATTTTTAAATATAGCACTTGAAACATCTGGTGATGCTGCTTTAAGTGCAAATGCAAGATCTTTAACATTAACTTCTTTTAGAATTCTTTGGATAGCCATATTGTCAAGTCTAACGATATCGTCAAAGATAAACATATTAGATTTAATTTCTTCAGCTAACTCTTCATTTCTCTGTTCAATAAACTTGATAATATTTTTCTCTGTTTTTCTATCAACATTTGTTAATATATCTACCAAGCTATTAACCCCACCAGCACTTTCCATTTCTAACTTTCCTAAACTGTTTAACTTTGCTTCTATAGCTTTATCTATAGATTTTATTACAGCTGGTGATATGTTTGCTGTCGTTCCTATTTTAAGTGCAATTTCAAGTTTATGTTCATCAGGTAATTCAGATAATACTACTGCTGCTTTATCAGGTTGAATATGAGCTAATATTATGGCTATTGCCTGTGGACTCTCACCCTGTATACATGTTAGTATCTGTTCAGGCTCAGCCTTTCTAGCTGATATAAATAACTTTGTATATGCATCATATTTTATACCTTCTAATAACTTAGTAGCCCTTTGACTTCCTAATGCTCCATTAAGTAGATTTTTTGCACAGTCAATTCCACCTTCTATTACAAACTCTTTACCTTTGTTTAGCTCTATAAACTCTTGTAAGACCTCTCTTCTTTCTCTTGGCTTTACAGTGTGTATATTAGCTATTTCAACCCCTATTTTTTGAATCTTTCTATCTGAAAGATTTTTTATTACACTTGAAGCAACTTCAGGTCCTAATGTCATTAAAAGTATCGCTGCCTTTCTAGAACCTGTAACTCGTCTAAACTTAGGTATATCTCCTAAGTCATATGCATTACCTTTTATACCATCTGTCTGCAAATAATCTCACCCTTTACTCATTTAACCAACTATTAACTAGGTCTGTAACTTGATCTGGATTGTCAGCTGCAAATTGCTTAACTTCATCTTCTAAACTCACATTTTCCTCATCTTCTTCTTCGTTACTATTTAATCTATTTTGTTCTAACTCTTCTAGTTTTTTGTTGATTAGTTCTATTTCATCTTCTTCATCTACATAATCTAATTCTCTAGATTCTTTCTTTTTCTTTATAATCATGTAAATTATTATACCTATTATTGCAAGTAAAATAATTACACTCAGTACTCCTGCTATAATTAACACCCTTCCTAATGATTTGTCCTTACTTATAGCACTCTTTATAACTCCAAATGTAGAAGTGTCTTCGTCTTCTGATCCAAATCCCATAGAAACTACTTTAACACTATCGCCTCGTTTAGGTTGCATTCCTACAGCATTTGCTACCATTCCCTCTACATTTCTTAACTCTGCACTAGTAAGTGTTCTATTTATAGCAACTGAAGCAGTTATTCTATTTATGCCGCCTTTAGCTTTTATTACTTTTGTCTCAGTTTTTCCTGTTTGATATTCTATATCTTGTTGAGTATCTTCATCAGTTCCTTTTCCACTTTCATTGATGTTGCTCATGTTGTTGTCTACAGCTCCGCCTGAGTTTTGTCTTTCACTCGACTTACTACTTGACTTTGATTCTTTTGTAATTACCTTGTTCGGATCTATTATAATTTCAGTTTTTTCGCTTGAATCAAAATCTAAATCTGTATTAACACTAGCTCTTATATTACCTGGTCCAAATATAGGTTCTAATAAACCTAATATTGATCTTTCTAAGTCTTTACTTAAGTCTTTTTCAGCCTTAATAGATTCATCAACTTCACTTAAACTATTTGTATGTATATTTCCTTTTTCATCTATTAATCCATCTGATAATAATTTCATGTTTTGATCTATTACCTCAACATTTTGTTTTGGTACGTTTTGTGTACTAGCTGAAACAAGTGACATTATAGATATTACTTGATCTTGTTTTAAAGTTTGTCCTGGATTTAACTCTACATAAACTGCAGCTTTTCCTGGTACTGTTTCATTAGCAAATACAGATTCTTCTCCTTGTGTTATATGAACTCTAGCACTTTGTACTTGAGGAAAAACTTTTATAGTCTTTTCAATTTCTCCTTGAATCATTCTTTGTTTTTTTATTTGGAATTCTTCATCCGTCATCCCAAATGATGACCCACTATCCATTATTTCAAATCCCTTTGATCCATTAGATATGTTACTTGATAATTCCATTCTAAGTTTATCTACATCTTCTTTGGGTACTAATATACTATCCCCTTTTATTTTAGTTTCTATTTTTTTTGATTCTAGTTCTTTAGTCACCATCGTAGCATCATTAGAATCTAATCCTGAAAATAGTACTGCATATTTATTTTCTTTTGCATAATTTATCGCAAATATTCCAGCTAAAATCAAAGTTACAAGTGCAGTTACAATTATTATTTTCTTTTTTTTGGGAAGCTCAATAAACTGGTCTTTTTTTACTATTACAAAATCTTTTGTTTTCTGCGGAAATTCCTTTATATTCATTTAAAATTCTCCTTGCTATGAAGTTATAATTGGACTCTATTTAGCTCTTGATAAGCTTCATATACCTTATTTCTAACCTCAATCATCAGCTGCATTGACAATTGTGCTTCTTGAGCTGACAACATTACATCATGCATAGAGACATTTTCGCCTTTTATAAGACCTTGGATTTTTTGGTTTGATTGTACTTGCTTATCATTAACTTTATCTAATGCTTCTTTAATTACATCTCCAAAGTTATTTTCTTTCTCAACTTTTCCAGTTTTACTAGCTCCTGTAAGTAAATCATTATTTGTTGCTATATTATTTATTGCATTTATAGTACTTATTCCACTCATAAACTACTCCTTTTACCTACCTATTTCTAAAGCTTTTGAAATCATACTTTTTTGTGCATTTAATGTATCTATATTTGACTCATATGATCTAGATGCTGTCATCAAATCAGTCATTTCAACAAGAATATCTACGTTAGGGTACTCGACATATCCTTGAGCATCTGCATCTGGGTGATTTGGTTCGTATAATTTTCTTAGTGGAGACTTATCTTTTTCTATATCCACTGACTTAACTCCCAGCATACCCAGTTTTTCATCATAATTTTCTTCAAATACAGCTACTTTTCGTCTATATGCTCCGCCCTCTGGTGTCCTAGTTGTTTTCATATTGGCTACATTAGCTGAAACAATATCCATTCTTAATCGCTCTGCCGATAGTGCACTTGCACTTATTCTCATACCTGAAAAAATACTCATTTACTTACCTCCCTGTTATTACACTTCTACTCATCCCCAGTTTTATATTTGTTAACGTTATAAGTGCATTATACTCAAGGGTTGTAGCTGCCTGGTTAACTTTTTCACTTTCTAGATCAATGTTATTACCATCTTCTCTTACTTTTGATGATTTATCTGTCTTAATCTCTGGCTTAACATTTTTATTCATAGAGTCTTTTAGCGCCTCTTCAAACTCTACATATTTTCTCTTATAGTTTGGGGTATTAATATTTGCAATATTATTAGCAATAACTCTACTTCTTAACTCAGTTGCATCTAATCCTGATTTTAATAAACTATATACTTCCATAGTTCCCCTCCAATATTTACAAATATCTCAATTCATTCTATATAAGCTTTATTAGTTTTAAATTTTATAAATTATAATTTTAATATAATAAAATTTTATTTTCACAATTAATTTGAATAAAGATATACCTTGAAATACTTTTTTTTAGTTTTAATTAAAATGCATTTAAAATTGAAACAGTTTTTAGTATAATTCACTACATTTTATACTATATAATATTGTATTATCTTAGATTTTCACTTACATTTTTCGACTTTTATATTTTGAATTCTTATTCATACACACTCCTTTTTTATTATTTTCAAAAAAAAAACTACTCCTAAAGAGTAGTTCATCACTTTTATAAAGTAATTTTACTAAATTATTATTACAAAATTAAATCAACTAAATTTTTTATAATTTATAAAACACATTGTAATATATATTCATATATGTGCATTATAATTTTTTAATTGCTATATTTTAATTTTGTAACTTTTCATCAATTATAACAAAAAGTTTATTAACTCTTCGGCAGCTGGCTGGCATAGTTTTTAACGTTAGCCCCTATAGTTTTGCGTCGCTAGATTTCTCTAGGTTTGCCTATTAAATTTTCTTAATTATTTACACCTACTTAAATAATACTTAAGTGTAAACTTTCCTACTACTATAGTATAATATTTTTCGACTTTTATCAAGGTTTTATGATTGTTTTCTCACTTTTTTAACATTTTTTAACAACTTTAGCAATATATGCAATATAAAATATGTAATAATTGCATTATATGCAATTATACATATATATTTATTATTATTCCGGTTTCTATATCGCCTTCTATACATATAAAATCTAATAAATTTATTATACAATCTTCCTTCAAATGCCTTTTGCTTTTATCTATCTTACATTCTCCTTTTTTTAATTCATTCTCCAATGAAATTAATTTTGATTTATGAATATTCAAATCATTTTTTATCTTACCTATTTTTCTTAATGCATCATTTATAACCAATATAATATTTTCTTTTTCCCTTACCATTTTTTCTTCGTATTCCATATTATTATCATTGTGCTTTTTATTAGTGTCTAATTCTGATAACTTTTTTGAAAGAGTTCTTATTCTTATCTTTTGTTTATTTTCCTTATTTTTAGATTTATTTAACTTTTGAGAATAATTAGATTTAACTTGTTCTAGTGTTCTTTCTAATTCTTTTATCTGAAGTTCTTTACTTTGAATTAGCGACATACGCTCTTGTAAACTTCTTTGTTGATAGTTTAGAACACTAGCTTTCCTTTTTATCCTATTGTTAACATTACTATTAATAGATTTTTCATCTTTTTTACTTTTTTTATTATTAATTTTAATTTGAGATGTATCTACCATTTTAGGAATTATATTTGTATATAAACTCATCTCATACATCTTTTTTTCAGTATCTATGTTCATAAACGCCTCCAAATTTTTAATTATATACTATATAATTCTAGTAATAGACAGCGTATACCTCTATCTCTAAACAAAACTAGACATGATATTCATCATGTCTTTTTATAATTATTTACCCATAAGAATAACCATATGAGCAAATGTATTCATTTCATTTTCAGATAAATATCTATGTAGTTTACCAACTATAGTTGTATCATGCTCTACAACCTTAGCAAAACTTTGTATAAAGTGTAATACCCTATCATCATCCATTTCTTCTTTATAATGACCACAAAGTCCCACAAGATTCATTTTTATTATAGAGAAATTAACTACAAGATTCACATAAGTATCTAATAAAGACATCTCGCTTATAGGGAAGAGATTTTTAAACATGTAATTCACTAGATAATTTTCATATATATATTCATACCTTTTCATAAAAGGATTGTAAAAATCATTTAATGATTCTACAAATCTTTCCTTTATAAGTTCTGGGTTACTGCTCACTAACTGAAGTTTATTGACTATATTAATAAAATTATCCATAAATCTTTGATCTTTTATGTTTTTACTTATTATAATTTTATAAATATTAGTTAAAAATTCAAGTTGAGAATCTAAAATTTTATCATTATCTATGTCATTTAATAAATTTTTTAAATTACCATTTTGTATATTATTATTATACTGTTGTATCGTTTGTATAACTAAATCTTCTTTAAGTTCGCTTATCGTTTTAATAAATAACCCTAATATTGTTAACCTTTCTTCTATAGAAAAACTTCTATTTTGTATTAATCCTATACTAAAAATTCTTATTTCATTAAAGTATTTTTCTCTAAGAGTTTTAAATTTTTTAGTATTTATGTTTTTTTGAATGTTTTTCACGTCTAATTCTTTTATATCTAAATTAAATTCTATAGAATTTTCTCTTAACAATACATTTCTTGCAACTTCTATACAAGAAATAGATAATGAACTTTCCATTATATCTTCTACTAAATTGTAACTTCTTGGATAAGTTTTACACGTGTTGCACATGTGTTCTTCTCCCAGATTATTATATACTTCGCATAACCCATCTTCAGATAGCATAGGACACTTATTGTTTACTAGTTTTATTTTTGCATAATCAAGCTCAGATTTTGACTGTCTATTTCTTCCTATACTCTCCATAAGTTTATTTTTAAATTCTGAATTCTTTAAATTTTTATATAACACATAAGTTTTTTTATCTATAGATATATTCCAATCTTTACAACAAGTATCTTCACATTTATTTCCAGAACATCTGAAATTATCATAATAATCCATTCTTAAATTTTTATATTTCTTCACTCCAACAATTCTCCTTTTAACTTTATTAATATATATCAATAAGTAAAATTTACTTTCTTATATATATTAATAAAGAGCAAAGCAAATGCTTTACTCTTTATATATAAAACTATCTTAATAATTGCATTACACCTTCTGGTTGTTGTTTAGCTTGTCCAGCCATAGCTTGAGAAGCTTGAGTTAATAAGTTTAACTTAGATAAATTCATCATTTCTTTAGCAACATCTACATCTCTTATTCTAGATTCAGCAGCTGTTAAGTTTTCTGATGAAGTTGTTAAGTTAGATTGAGCAGTTTCTAATCTATTTTGTGTAGCACCTAAATTAGCTCTATTAGTATTTACTGTTTCTAAAGCTTTATCTAAGTTTTCAATGAATTTCTTAGAAGCCTCTGTTCCTTTTGTTAAGTCAGCATCAGTTATAGCATCTATATCAGCTTTTGTTAATCCTAATGATTCCGTAGTCATATTAGCTATATTTACAGTTAAACTTTCAGAATCTCCAGTATTAGCTCCTACTTGTAACTTCATATCTAAATCTTCTGTTTTACCTTTTATATCCATAACTACTTTTTTATTTGCATCTATTAATGCATTTCCATTTAATAAATCTTTATTATCAACTGTTATATTTATCTTAGTATCAGCTATATCTGTTGATGCAGCTCCTTCAGTAACTACTTCTTTTAAGTTAGCTCCCGCAGCATCCTTAAGTTCAAACTCTAGTTTACCACCAGTTATAGTTGCTTCAGCTGCTTTAGCTATAACATTTCCATCTTTATCTTTTATCTCTAAAGTAAATTTATCAGCATCTGTTCTTTTTAATTCTACTGTTCCATCTTTCATTTTTTCAGAAAGTGAACCACCTACTAATTTATCAAACTTTTTAAGCTCTGTTGTAAGGTCTGCATTAGCTCCTGATTCTTTTATAACTGCGCTACCTTTAACTTCATTAGCTAATAAGTTCTTTCCATTGAATTGAGTAGATTTAGCTATTCTATCTACTTCAGAATGTAATTGCTTTAATTCTGTAGTTATTTTTTCTCTATCTTCTGCTTTGTTAGTTTCATTAGAAGCTTGAACTGTTAATTCTCTCATTCTTTGAGCTATATTTCCTATTTCTTCCATAGCACCTTCAGCAGTTTGAACTACAGATATACCATCTTGAGCATTTTTAGAAGCTTGATCTAAACCTCTTATTTGTCCTCTCATTTTTTCAGATATTGCCATTCCAGCAGCGTCATCTCCAGCTTTATTTATTCTTTCTCCTGAAGATATTTTGTTCATTGAAGTTCCAGCTAAAGCTGTGTTTTTTCCCATTTGATTTAATGCTGTCATAGCATTTAAGTTAGTGTTTATTCTCATTTTAAACTCTCCTTGTTTTTTGTATTTGACATCCTTGTCTTTTTAGTAAGTATCTTATTTACCTTACATTATTATATTTCGGCATGATTAATGATTACTTTACACTTTTTTTGAAAAAATATTAAAATTTGTTTTATTCATATTTACATAAGTAAAATTTCCATTTTGACTTCTTTTATATTCTGCTATTTCTTTTTTTACGTCTAATATTTTTTCTTCAACTAAAACTTTAATTTCTTTATCTATGTAATATAATTTTTCTTTATATATTTTTCTAAATTCATTTATACTTTCATTTAATTCTAACTCATTTATTATACTTTCTCTTTTCTCAAAATATTCATCTAAGTTTTCTAATTCATCATATTTTAAAGCCTCTAATATTTCATTAGAGACTTGTTTATATAAATCTATATAATTTTCCATCTACATACCCATGGAATTTGTTAAATATGCCATTTGTGAATTCAACTTATTCATATTAGCTTCTAATCTAGCAAACTTTTTATATAAATCGCTTTCTTTTTCTTTCATTTTTCGATTTAAATTTTTAATTTGAGCTTCTTGTCTTTTTAATTGTTCTGAGAAAAGATTATTTACTGCTGATGATGTTTTTTCCATACCTGCTTTTTTTACAAATACAGAACCTGAGCTTCCTGCATACTTATAAGTTACATCTTTTATTTTGCCAAATGCTCCAGTTGTAGCTTTGTACACCAAATCGCCATCTTCTTTCAATGCTTTAGTAAATTTATCTACATCTAAATTAAGCTGACCTGGTTTGTTATAATCGTCATCACTCTTTATTCCTATATCACTTAGAGTTACACCCAAATCTCCTATAGGTTCAAATATAGCTTTCTTCATATCTTCCATAAAGCTTCTTAATTCCCTATCATTTTTAAGCATTCCTTCTTTTGCTTTTTTTTCCCATTTTTCTATTTCTTCTTCGCTCATTTCTTCCTTTTGAGCATCTGTTAAAGGTGGATAATCTCTATTTTTCTTTTCTGTTACATCTTTATAAATATCATCCATCATTTTATTATAATCATTTAAAAAGGCTTGTAGCTTTTCTACAGTTTGCTTAGTATCTTCACTTGATGACATAGATACTAAATCTCCATCAGGATTTATACCATTTACGTTATATGTAATATTATCTATTGTAAATGAATTACTCTCCTCTGTAATTGTGTTCAATGCAGTTTTCCCATCTTTATCATACACTGTAACTTTATTATTACTTCCTTGTATAGCTTGGGTAGTTATTGCTTGTGTCTTTGGCTTAGATATACTAGCTATTCCACCAAAATTTTCGAAACTCAATACATCCTTAGATTGAATTTTAATTTCCCCTGTTGTTTCATCAAGAGTAGCACTAGTTCCAGGTATTTCTTTATTTATTTTATCTACTAGTGAAGATACTGTATCTTTTTCATCTATCTTTATTTCCTTACCATTTATTTTAAGAGGAGATGTTATCCCTTGTTCTAATAGTGGTTTATCTTTATCTAAATTAGTTATAGATACTTCACTATTATTTACATCTATACCCATTTTTTCAAATGCTTTTCCAGTTAATTCTATTCCCTTGTTAGAATTCGATGTAATTTTTAACTGACCATCTTCTAGTTTTGCTTTCACTCCCTTATCTGTAGCATTTATCTTATTAACTAAGTCAGAAATATTGTCACCTTCATCTATTTTAATAATATTTCCATTTATAGATATTTCGCCTTCTATACCTTGTTCTTTCAAAGTTTTATTTATATCTATTTTTTTTGATACAATACTAATAGATGTGTCTTTTAACATTCCTAATTTATTAAACAAATCACCTTGAACGTTTATACTCTGTGATTTACCTGTTTTGTTTCCTTCCACAGTAAACTTACCTGTCATTTCACTATATGTTGCTTTAATTTCTCCATTTGGAAATTTCTTATTTATTTTATCAACAATATCATTGATTTTATCTTTTCCGCTTATAGATATATTAACACCATTTATAGTTATTTCACTTTTACCATCTACAGATATAAATCCTTGTTCTTCCATAGTTTTGTTTTTATCTATTTTTATAGAACTGGTTTCTATCCTAGGTGGCTTTGCCATTTCATCAACTTTAAATTTATAATCAATTTTATTTGCCCCAGCTCCAGCAACTGCACTTATAACATTACTATTGGAACTATTTATCATAACCGTGCTGAACACTTTGCTACCTAATATAAAATCAGGTGAAGTCGCACTAAAGTATTTATCATAAAGCCCTTTAACATTTTTTATAATTTCTCTGTAACTTTCTTGTTGCCATTTAGTTATTTGTTCTTTTTGTTTTGCTTTATCTACTTTGTTTTGCTCTCCAGTTAACATATCTTTTATCATTTGATCTGTATCCATACCTGTTGCAAGTCCTGGTATTCTTGTTGAGCTAACTGATTTTACTGAAGACATAATATTTCCCCCTTTCTATAATCCTTTTGCTTTTTTTGAAACTTCATGCCACATGTCTCTAACATCTTCTATTAATGGTAATACCTCATCGATTATATTTATATCTTTTTTCATATTAGCATCTGCTAGTTTATTTTTTATAAATTCATAAAGATTAAATAAATCTTGTACAAAACTGCCTGAACTCATATCTAAAGTTGCCATAAGTTCGGTAAATATATCTTGAACTCTAATAAGCTCTTTATGCGCTCTTTGAATATCCTTTTTCTCTATTGCAATTTTTGCTATCTTAGTATATTTAACTGCGCCATCTACTAACATAAGTAATAACTGCTCTTTAGATGCCATATTTATTGAATTTTGCTTATATGTATTGTATGGATTTGCTGCGTACATTGTATTCCCCCTACTTCAGAAGTTCTAATAAATCTAAGTTGCTACTTGTAGCATTTTTATTTTCTTCTTTTACTTTTTCATATACTTCTTTTCTAAGTATTGTCATACTTTTGGGAGCATCTATAGCTATTTTCACACTACCATCATCAATTTTGGTTACTTTAATTTCTATGTCGTCTCCTATAAGTATAGATTCTCCTTTTTTTCTAGTTACTACTAGCATTTTGCTCACTCCTTATTAAAGGATGTTTTGTTTCATATTTATCAGTTTGTAAAATATATTGTCTTCCTAAATTACTTTTTATATTTATAATTATAGGTGCTTTTAAGTTTATAGTACTTTCTTGTAATGTTTTCCCTAATGTAATTATAGTTAAAACTAAAACATCTTCAGGATTCTCTATTTGAAGTTCTTTTATAGTTTCATCGTTTAAATTTATTTCGTAATCCTTATATATCTCAAAAGGGCTAGTTGTTACAAAACTTATATCTTCTTCTTTAGATTTTAATATTTTAAATTTTTCATTATTTTCTAAATTTTCTAACTCAAAACTTAACAACAACTCAAATCCAGGTAATCCTTTTTTAAAAGTTAGTTCCATAATTCTACTCCTATCTTAAATAATCTAATATTGTAGGTTGTAACAACTTAGATCCAACTTGTAATGTTGCATTATATATCATCTGAGCTTCTTTTAATTCCATAAATTTATCAGCATAATTAACATCTTGCATCAGAGAAAATGTACCTTTCATTTCTAGTATATTTTCTTCATTACTATCTTTAACCGCACTTACTGTATTAGTTTTTGCTCCAATTAACGATCTATTATTTAATACATCATTCATATAGTCTCCTAAATCAGAAGATAATTTTTTAATCTCATCCATATCTACAGGATCTGAATTAAGTTTTTGAACTACATCATTTAATATGTCTAGCCCACTTTTTTTCCCTGTTTCTTTTCCTGTTGTACTTGTTATATTGTTTATAGTTAAGTTATAGTCCATAGTTATACCATCTGATATTTCACTTTTTAAAGATGCATCTAACCTAGCACTTAAGTTAGGATCTACATTACCATCTTTATCAGTATTATTTACAATAATTTTTGCAAGTCCACTAGTTGGATCTGTTTCTACTCTTACAGGTGGCTGATCTGTTGCACTACCTCCAAATACATACTTTCCTGCATAAGTTGTATTCATAGCTTCTCCAACTTGTTTGATTTTTTCATTTATTTCCGTTTGAACAGCTTTAATTTCATCAGGTCCAAATGTCCCCTGTATAGAAGTTAAAAGTGTTTTTATTTCACTTGTTAAGTTTCCAACTCTATCCAGCGATTCATCTGTTATATCTAACCAACCTGTTATCTCATCACAGTTATAATTATATTTTTCAACATTATTTATTTCACCTTGAACATTCATTATCTTAACAGTTTTGAATGGATCATCTGATATTTTATTTACTTGTTTACTTTTATTTAATTGAGTATTTAATTTATCCATACTTTGCAGATTATTTTGAAGATCTCTTAAATATGTACTCATAACATTTCCATTAGTTATTCTCATTTTTTCACCTCTTTATTATCTTACTAACCCATTTACAACTACATCTAGCAAAGAATCTATTGTAGATATAACTTTTGCACTAGCATTATATGCATGTTGAAATTGAATAAGGTTTATCATTTCCTCATCCATAGAAACACCCGATACACTTTTTCTTGAGTTATCTATACTTAATAACATTTGACTTTGATTTTTTTCTTCTCTGATTACAGATTGAGATGATTGTCCTAGATTTTGTACCATATTGTTGTATAGGTTATTTATAGTCATTTCTTTTTCATTTGGAGCTTTTCCAAATTTAACTTTTTCATTTTTTAAATTGTACATTTTTAATGCCATATCAGCAGTCATCTTTAAATTAGATGGATCTTTTTCTATATCTTTATTTAATTTCATTTTTACAAACTTAGTTTCAACATTAGGTGGAGTTCCAACATCAATAGTTTCTATCTCAAATAAACTCGGATTTTTCTTTTCAGCATCACTAAGAACTCCATCCCCATCAGTATCTTTATATATTTTATTAACACCATCTGCTATACCTTGTGCTAATTCTCCAATTTGACTTTTGTAGCTTTCAAGCTCTTTACCCATCTTTATTGTTCCAGCTAACTCACCTGAAACTTCATCTCCAGCTTCTACAAGTTTTTGCATTTCTTTTAAATCATCTTGACTAAAGTTTCCATCTTTTATTAAATCTTGAACCTTAGGGTTATTTAAATTCATTTTAAAACTTAAATCATCTAGTATTCTATCTCTTTCATCTAGTAAATCATTTGGTGTTTTACCTGAACCTTCTACTATTTTTATATTTTTATTTAATTCTTCTAAATTAGAAAGCATATTGTTTATATCATTCATTATATTGTCTTGTTGCTTTGATAGTGAATCTTGTATACTATCTAGTTTTTCATGAACTTTATTTATATTATTAACTAGATATTTTGCATTTTCTATTACTACGTTCTTTGCACCTACACTATCTGGATCTTTGGATAATTCATGCCATCCGTTGAAGAAATTATTTAAAGATGCTGAAATTGCAGTGTCAGATGGTTCGTTAAATATAGTTTCCATATTCTTATAATAGTCATATTTTATATTGGTTTCTCCATAATTATGAGATTCGCTTCTAAACTGAAAATCATAAAACGTATTTCTTATTCTTATAACATCTGAAGCTTCTACTCCAGTTCCTAATTGACCTGCACCTAATTGGCTATTATACCCAGGATAGCTGTATGCACTTCTTGCTTTTTGATCTACTCTCTGTCTTGAATATCCCGGAGTATTTAAATTATTGATATTGTGAGAAGTCGTTTGTATTGATGCTTGACTTACGCTCATACCAGTTCTTGCTGATTGTAAACTACCTAATAATCCTGACATATATTCCCTCCGCTTATTTTTTTATTTTCCTAATTGTCCACTATAATTATATGTACCTATGCCTTGACTTGGTTTTAATACATTTAACATTTTTTTATTAAAAAATAACTTTTGTTTCAAAATTACATCATTAGATTCTTTTTGAATTTCTATCATTTTTATAGTTTGTTTAATTTCTTCATATGCTTCTTTAATATTTTTATCATCACTTTCTTCTATTAAAGATCCCATACTAAAATCAGATCCAACTATATTCCTTCTTTGTATTTCTAACTTTGCTACATTTCTTGATGCATTTTCTAATTTTTTAGCTACTTTTTCTAATAATTTAACATCTTTTCCAAGTATTAAATCATATTGTTCATCTAATAAATTTAATAATTCTCTAAATAGTTTTCTTTGCTCGTATATTATAACTTTTAACTCTGGCTTCAATTTATTCCCCCCTACAATTTTTCTACTATCTTCTTAGCTAAAATTCTAGAATCTACTTTATAAGTTCCACTTTCAATTTCATTTTTAAGACGGTTAATTTTTTCCATATCCATTGGCTCTTCTTTCGAATTTACTTTACTCAAATATTTTCCCAAATCTGATATTTGAATGCTATCAGTATTATTTTTATTTTTACTTTCATTATTATTTTTTAGTTTATCCATTTTATATATGCTATTGAATACTACATGTTTATCATTAGTAATTTTCAAAATACTACCTCCTCAAGAATTTTAATATTCTTCTTGCATTGATTTTATCTTTGATAATCTTACCGCTATTTTATCATTTATTATCATACTTTCTCCACTTGCTATAGTAACTCCATTTATACTTATATCTAATGGCTCTTCTAAGTATTTGTCTAATGCTAAAACGTCACCTTCTTTAAGGTTTACTATACTAGATATTTTCACACGAGTACTTCCCACTAAAACGTCCAGTTCCATTTCTGCATGTGATATAGCCTCTATAGCATTTATAGATTCTAAATTTCCAGTTTGTAATTGTGCAAACTTAGGTTCATATATATCTTTCACTTCATTTTTAATTTGCATAAATGTCTCTCCTTATATTACGAATATAGATCAATTAAAAGCCCGTTAATATTATCTATTTCTGAAATAATATCTATATTATCCTTTTCATTTTCTAAAACAGACTTAGTTAAGTTCTCTAATTTTTCATCAACTACTTTTACTGTTTTAAAATAATTATTGCTCCAAAAAGAATCTTTTTTATCTGTCTCATATGTGTAATCAACTACAGACTTTAAATATTTTTGTATAGCTTGCTTATATCTAATGACATGTGAATACCCTCTTGTATTTGCTAAGTCTTTTCCTATGTCTTTAATTTGATTTAAATATCTATCTACCTCTTCTTTGCTTTTAGATATACTCACCTTATTGAAACTATCACTAAAGCTTAGTGACTGCTTTGGCTTCTTTATATCTATTGAACTATTTTCACTAGAAATTTTAAATTCTCTTATTTTCATATTTACCTCTAAATTAATAAAATTCCCCTACAGTTAATTCGTCCTCTGTTGTAAGTTTTTCTTCTTTTACTGACTCAATTAACTCATTTAAATCCATAGGTTTATAAAAATAGTATCCTTGTACTAAATCACATTCCATACTTTTTAATCTTAAATATTCCTTTTCTGTTTCTACACCTTCTGCAACAACAGTTGTTTGAGTTGTGTGAATCATATTTATTAAACTTTCAACAAACATGGGGTTTCTATTTGAATATTCAACTAAGGATTTATCTATCTTTATTTCATCTACATTATAATTTTTTATATAGTTAATTGAGTTGAATCCTTTTCCAAAATCATCTATTGATATTTTTATTCCAGTTTTTTTAATATTATTTATTATATCATTTATCTTTATTATATCTTCTATATTTTCACTCTCTGTTATTTCTAACTTTAAAGATTTAGAATCAAATTTAGTATCTTCTAATATTTCAATTATATCACTTATAAAATCTTTTTCTTCTAATTGTAGTGGCGATATGTTTACTGATAAATCTATATTTGTGTTTAATTTTTTATTTAAGTAATTTATACCTATACAAGCCTTCTCTAGTATCCATTTGCCTAAAATATTTATATATCCACAATCTTCTGCAAAGGATATTATTTTTTCAGGGTGTATATATCCATGTGTTTTACTAAACCATCTTATTAAAACTTCTACACCTACTATTTTTTCTGTATTTAAATCTATTTTAGGTTGGTAATGCAACTTAATTTCATTACTCTTTATTGCACTCTCTATCGATTGTATACTTATATGTTCTTCGTATGTATCATTATATATCCCAACCCTATTCCCCTTGCTAATTAAATTTTTCATGCATATATCTAATTTGCTAATAGAATAAGCTATGTCTAAATCATCATTTTTGTATATAACTGCAGCTATATTAAAATTGATGTAAACCTTATATATATCTTTTATTTCTTTTGTTAATATAGATTTGATTTCTTCCATGAATTCATAAATTCTCTCATTATTTGTATTCGTCTTATGAACTATAAAATCAAAACTTGAAAGCCTAGCTATTACTGCATTTTCACAATTACAGTTTTCCTCTAAACAAATAGCTATAAATCTCATCAATGTGTCTCCAATTTCCATTCCATAATGTACATTCACAAAATTTATCCCATCTACATTAATCTTTATAATGGTTCCATTTGGCTTATTTGATATATAGTCAAAAAAGTAATCCTTATTGTATATACCTGTTAACGTATCTTTTTTATTCATATGTGCTCTTACATTATTTTTAATTTCTATCAATTGCTTGTAGTTCATATTTACCCCCTTGCGCAAAAATCGCTAGATGTATATTTAAGTATCTACAAGGTAATATTTAGTTTATCCCTTATAATATTTCATAACTTTAGGCACATAATTTTGTGTTTCTTTTGGCATTAAATATATATCTTCTGGAGAATTAACTCCTCTTTTTCTCATTCTTGTCGGTCCTCCATTATACGCCATTAAAGCCATTTTCGTATCGCCATTGTACTTATCTAAATATTCTTTTATATGTCTTGTTCCACCATCTATATTTTCATATATATCATATGGGTTTTTAACACCTAGATCTCTACAATTTTCAGGCATAAGTTGCATTAAACCTTTAGCTCCTGCTTTTGATGTACACTTGGGATTAAAATCTGATTCTACTTTTATTATTGATCTTATTAAATTTTCATCAACCCCATATTTCTTAGATGATATAGCTATAGCATTTTCTATTTGTGCATTTACATCTTTATTTTTAGATGTTGATGTAAGTTTATTACTATTATGCATAGAGTTTACTGTATCTAAGTTTTCAGTTTTATTATTTGATGTTTGTATATTGTTATTATTATGATTACAACATGTACAACAATTGTTTACATATTGATTAGTTCTGCCTTGCGGCGTATTTGCTACTGCTTTTAACAAACCTAATATTAACATATCAAATGCTTGTCCGCTCTCTGTGTTACTGTAAGTTTTATAACTATTGTTATTTGACATTAATGCTGTCATTTTTAATAAATCTATATTGTCAATCATTTTATCACCTCTAATATATACTTATAAATAGTTATACGACATGTATTTTTAAAAGTTTAGTGTAGTTATTTAAATTTTAATAAGTAGTTGAGAAAAAGGATAGGTGTTCACTTCCTTCAGACAAACTCCTTAAAATCGGACTTTAAGTCTTTCTTCAGTTGAACACCTATCATTTTTATATTTAAGTTTTTAAGTTTATTAGAAAAAAGGGAAGTGTCCACTTCCTTCAGACAAGCTCCTTAAAACCGGACTTTAAGTCTTTCTTCAGTTGAATACTTCCCTTTTTTCTTGTTTTATTAGGATTTAATTTTTTAATATAAAACTTATATTTTTACTTGATTTGAGTTACTGTGTATCCCATACTTTCAAGATTTTTTAATATACTATTTTCCCCGAAGAAGTGAAGAGCTCCTACTGACACAATATATTTTTGTTTTTGTTTTGCTAATTCATCAATTTTCTTTGCCATTTGTTCGTCTCTTTTTAGATATTGTGTTTCATACTCTTTTGAGTTTTCTTTTTGTAGTTTATTAGCTTCTTGTTCCATATATCCAGTATCTCCTTTTATAAAGGCATACATATTTTCATTCATATCTTTTGTTGTATCTTTTAATGTTTTTGAGCTGAACGTATTTACAAATTCTTTCAAATCTTGTGTTGATTTTTTTAGTATATCTACTTGAGTTTTATTGCTCTCTAGTGATACTATTTTCTTTTTATCTTCATTAAACTTATTTGCTAAGTAGCCATTTAATGAAGTTCCTGTTAAACCTGCTTTTTCTGCTTCTACTTGTTTAACTAATGATAAAAATCCACTTGGGCTTAGATTTTCAACTTCTTTATATTTTAATTCTAATGATTCTAATATTTTGTCTAACTTACCTTGTTCTTCTTTTGTAAGTAAGTCCTTTAGTTTTTTATCTTTTAAATATATTTCCTGTTTTTGTTGTTCTTGAAGTTCTTTTACTACTTTTTGATCTTTAAAATTTATTTCAAGAGCTAAAGCATCTGTCTCTTTCAATATTTTTTTCATTGTTTCGTTATTATAATCTAAATTTGGTTTACTTGGTTGCATAGACCCAGTTAAATATATAGTATCATTTCCTTTTTTAGCTTCCCAGAAAAACCCTTTCATAGGTACTGTTGACTTTCCTGAAGTTCCGCTTTGATTGGTATTACTACTTTTATTTGTACATCCTACTCCTAGGACTAAAATTACAATTGGTAGTGTTAATAATAGTAACTTCTTTATAAATTTCATGTAAATCCCCCCTTGTCAGTTATATTATGTTGTTATAATTGTAACATAGTTTTTTATTTATTGCGAATTTTAAGTATCCTACTTACTTAGATAAAAAAAGATGACTCCCTATTTTTTGAAAGTGGTTAATATATAAGTTGTAGATACCTTTAAAGCATCTTTTCAGCTTTGGTATCAAAACTTATATATTATCTACTTTCATTTATATTAAGTCATCTTTTTATTATTTTTTTAACTTTTTCTTTATCATATCTATTGCCATATCTACTTCTTCTACTTTAAATACTATTATAAGCGCAAAGTATACGACTCCACCCATACCTACAGCAGCTCCTAACGAAATTGCTTCTTGTATAAATCCTAATCCTAGCATTCCAAATAAAAACTTATATACAAAATATGTTACGACTCCCATTACAAGTGATGCTATTAGCGTTTTTATAAATGTAGCTCTTATTTTATCTTGTCCATAATATCCAATTTTTTTCTTTAAACTTCTAAAAAATAAAATTATACATATTATTGCCGATAAACTTGTTGCTAGTGCTAACCCTCTATGTCCCATAACTTTTACTAAAATTATATTAAGTACAATGTTTAAAGCGACTGCTATCATACCATTTATCATTGGTGTTTTGGTATCTTTTAATGAATAAAAAACTTTACCCAGTATATCTCTTAATCCAAATCCAACCATTCCAACTGAATAAAATACTAAAGCAGTTGCTGTTAATACCGTAGATCTGTCATCAAACGCTCCTCTTTCAAACAGTATTCTAACAACTGGCGTTGCAAGGACTATAGCTCCAACCGATGCTGGTAAAACTAGTAAATTAACACAGTTTACACTATTAGCTACTGATTCTGCAAATTTTTCATTATTATTTTCAGTTGATAATTTAGATAAGGTTGGATATATAACTGATCCTAAAGTGGCTATAAATAGCCCCATAACAAATCCATTTAATCTATTTGCATTATTTAAAGCAGTTATTACTCCATCTCCAAGTCCTGATGCTAAACTTCTGTCTACCATTGCATTTACTTGGTTAACTGCAACTCCTATAAATACTGGCATCACTAGCCATAACATTTTCTTTAAGTATTCATCTTTTAAATCAATTCTAGGTTTAAACTTATACCCTTTCTTTATAGCAAACGGAACTTGAAATAAAAATTGAGATGCCATTCCAACTAATGTTCCTATCGCTAATATATATATTTTTTTTGTTAATGCTGCCATTATTATAGATGCAATTATTATAATATTATTTGGAAATCCTATCATTCCAGGAACAGTAAAGTCCCCTTGAATTTGTAAGTATGATGTCATCAAGTTACTTAATCCTATAAATACAACTCCGCCAATCATAATTCTTACAAATTTAACTGCTAGCACTAACTTTTCTCCAGTATAATGCATTGCAAACATCTTTACCAAAGGTTCTGCAAATACATAACCTAAAATAGCTAATAATATGCTTAGTATTACTAATATACACATTATATTGTTTGAAAATTGTAAAGCTCTTTTTTCACCTTTTTCATTTAAAACTTCTTGATATAATGGTATGAATGTTGTACCTAAAGCTATACCTATAGATGCAAATAAAACTAACGGTATGTTCATCGCTACTATATATACATCACTATATGCACTTGTCCCATAAAAATATCCTAATATAATTTCCCTTCCAAATCCTAATACTTTTGACAACATCGTAACTACCATAAGCCAAAATGCTGATTTCGCCAAATTACTCATAATTTCCTCCTAGTTCTAATTTCGCCTAAACTCTATTATATAAAATATTTTTAAAAATAAAAAGACTAAGCATTGCAACATTTTATCATTTTAAGTTACATTTTAGTGATTATTTATTGCATAATATAACCTACAACTATATTTTATTGGAATTTTATACCTTTTATCATTTGTAGACTTTTGTTGAAAAATGTTATATCATAGCTATTGATTAACTTTTAAATAAAAGAGAGGTGTTAAGTTTTGGATGAAAATATAGTACAATCAGTTACTGAAAATGTTGAAAAAATAAGTAACATGCCTTTAGATATAATAACTCATAAGTTTTTAAACTGGATTACAACTTTTGGTGCTAAACTTATTATAGGATTACTTGTTATATTTATAGGTTTAAAAGTTATAAAAAAGGTTGTTAAGCACTTTACAACTTTCCTGCAAAAGAAATCTGTTGATGTAACTCTTACTAAGTTTTTACATGCATTTGCTGAAGTGACATTAAAAGCATTCCTATTTTTAATAATACTTGGATATTGGGATGTTCAATTAACAGGACTTGCTGCATTGGTGGCTTCTGGAGGGGTTGCTATTGGTTTAGCTCTTCAAGGAAGTTTATCTAACTTTGCAGGAGGTTTTATAATACTTTTAATTAGATCTTTTAAAGTTGGTGACTATATAGAAACAGGAATTTATCAAGGAAGCGTTGAAGAGATTGGTTTATTCTATACTAAGCTTACAACAGTTGATAATAAGTTAATATTAATTCCTAATGGATCTTTATCAAATGGTAGCTTAGTTAACTACTCTGCCAAAGAAAAAAGAAGAGTAGATTTAACTTTTAGTGTTAGTTATGAAAATAATGTAAATCATGTTAAAGATGTTTTAATTGATGTTGTTAAAAAACAAAATTTTGTTTTATCTGATCCATCTTTTTTTGTAGGTATAACTGCCCATGGACCTAGCTCTATAGATTTTACAGTTAGAGTATGGTGTAAATCTGAACATTACTGGGATATTCATGGTAGTTTATTAGAAGAAGTTAAAATAAGATTTGATAAGGAAAATATTAGTATACCTTATCCTCAAATGGATGTGCATATAAAGAAATAATTTCAAGGGTAAATAATAAGCTTTGCTTCCAAAGCTTATTATTTACCCTTAATTTTGATGTATTAATAATTAGTTTTATCAGATTCTTGTATTATCATTTCAAGTTCTTCAACTACTTTTTTATTATTTAAATCTTCATTCCCATGATTTACTCTGTGATTTAAAAATTCCATAAATTCCTTACCTAAATCATCTCTTTTTAATGCAAAGTCTACTGTAGCCTCTAAAAATTCTAATTTATTTCCAACATCGTATCTTCTACCTTCAAAGTTATATGCATATATTGCTTCATATTTACTTAGTGTATTTAATGCATCTGTTAACTGTATTTCTCCTCCCTTACCAGGGCTTTGATTTTTTAATACTTCAAAAACAGTCGGAGTTATTATATATCTACCTAATATAGCTATGTTAGATGGAGACTCATCAGATTTTGGTTTTTCTACTAAATTGTTAACTTTATAAACACCATCTTCTATATATTTCGCATCTACTATTCCATATTTTTCAATATCTTCAGTTTCTACTCTTTGAACCCCTAATATAGATGTATTATATTCATTGTATACATCTATTAGTTGTGCTAAGCAAGGTACTTCACTATCTACGATATCATCTCCTAAAAGTACAGCAAATGGCTCATCTCCTACAAAACTTTTAGCACAATAAATTGCATCACCTAAACCTCTAGGTTCTTTTTGACGTATGAAGTATATATCTGCCATATTTGATATATCTTTTACCATCTTTAACATTTCTGTTTTTCCTTTTTGTTCTAACTCTAACTCTAGTTCTATACTTCTATCAAAGTGATCTTCTATAGATTTTTTATTTTTCCCTGTTACTATTAAAATTTCTTCTATTCCTGAATTTACAGCTTCTTCTATTATATATTGTAGAGTTGGTTTATCAACTATAGGTAACATTTCTTTAGGTTGAGACTTTGTTGCTGGTAAAAATCTGGTTCCTAAACCTGCTGCTGGTATTATTGCTTTTCTTATTTTCTTTTTCATAATTGCCTCCGGATTTAACTCTTTTTTATAGTTTTATAAATACCCTTTTAATTTATGTATAAAAATATTTTTTATTTGGTATATTCATATAAAGGTTTTACTTCAATCTCCGTATAATTTATTTGAGGGTTATGCCATTGACCCTTCATCAAAGATTTTTGAAATCTTTTTTCCGCATTATTAACATGAGCCTAATTGTTAAAGTCTTGACTTTAATAATTAGGCTCATATTACTTTAATCATGAAGCTATAGTGCATAAGGTTAAATATATAGTTTGAACAAACGCTTATATTTAATTTTCTAGTTTAGTTATTCTATATCCTTTTTCTTCTAATTGCTTTAATATGCTGTCTTTCCCAAAATAATGCAATGTCCCAACTGCTACAACATATCTCTTATCTCCTTGTGCTAATTTATCAATTTCATTGGCCATATCTATATTTCTATTTTTGCTTAACTTTTCGTATAGTTCTTTATTTGATTTACGCAAATCTTCAGATCTTTTTTCCATATACTCCGAATCACCTTTTATAAATGCATTCCCAATTTCATCCATAGTTTTTTCACCTTTTCCAACTAAATCCGAGTTATACTCCGCTAAAAAAGTTTTAAGACTACCTGTTAATTCATATACTAATTTGAAATGCTCATCTGTATTTTCAAGCCCTACTATATCTTTCTTATTAGTATCATAAATTTCTTGTAACCATTGATCTGAGCTATATATAAATCCACCCTCTTCTTCTTGTTTTTCTTCAATATATGAGGAAAAGCCATCAGGACTTAGATACTTGACTTCATTGTACTCAATATTAAAATCTTTTAAAACCTTATCAAGTTTAACTTGTTCTTCTTTAGTTAATAAATCTTTTAATTCTCCTTTTTCTATATATAGATTTTCTTTATCTATCTCCTGAGCTTTCTCTAATACTTCTTTATCATTTAAGTTTACTTCTAGTGCCAGTGCATCCGTATTATCTAAAATTTTCTCCATTGTTGAATTTAAATAATTTATATTTCCTTTTGCCGGATGCAATGTTCCTACCAAATAAACTACTTTATTATCTTTTTTTGCTTCCCAAAAAAATCCCTTTGCCTTGTCTTTTTGTATATCTATTTTTGCCTGCGCACTTGCACTACATCCAACTAAAAATGATGGTACTATTATTAACAACATCACTATTACTAGATTTTTCAACCTATTCACATTATTCCCCCCTTATAATTTGCCCCTTTGACATAGATTATAGCATAGATTTTTCAATATGCAATATTTAACAAAATTCACTATATTTTGCTAAAAATCAATAAAAAAAGTTAGTAGTTTATAAAATACTAACTTTTTTTATTGATTTTATCACTTTATATTTCTATTTTAATGTCAAATCTATTCCTGCAGTCTTACTTAAATCATATTCATCACTATTTCCATTGTCTTTATATGGATGCATATACCTAACTTCAAACTCTATGTCATCTGCTTTATATGTAACTGCTGTTACCCCAACCTCACTTTCATAAGTTCTATCAATTTCTTTTACACCTTCTGGTAAAATTCCTTTTACATATTCTAGAGAACCTTCCATACTGCGTTGTATCGGTTCTAATTCGCTACTATACGATGCTGCAGCTAACTTTTGTACTAATTCTTGTATATTGACTTCTTTTCCTGTTTCTTGTTTATCTTCTATAGTTTTATTTGACTTACTACATCCAACTGTAAATATAAATAATATCAATAATATCCCTATACTAGCTAATCTTACATTCATATAAATTTCCCCTTGATTGTTAAATTTTTAATTTTTATATTCATTATATTATACTATATATTTTTACTAATATAAATTCATATTTTACTTGGTGTATCTCTAAACTATTTACTTACTTTCATAGTAACAAATAAAAAAAAGATAACTGAAGTTGATGTATAACTTAGTCATCTTTTTTAGTTTGTTTCATATAAAACTACATGTTCAATTTCTTTTTTGTAAAATCAATTATAATACTTACTTCTTCAACTTTTAATATTACTATTAATACTCCATATGTTAAAGCACCTATTCCTATAGATCCAAATAATGATATAGCTTTTTGTATTGTTCCAATTCCTAATAACCCTGATAACATACTATAAATAACATACGTTGTAATTCCCATTAAAATAGATGCTATTAGTGATTTAATTGTAGTTTTTATTATTTTATCTTGCCCAAAATATCCAATCTTTTTTTTAAGACTTCTAAATAAAATCAATATACATATAATCGCTGATAAACTTGTTGCAAATGCTAATCCTGCATGACCCATAAATTTAACTAATATTAAGTTTAGGATTATATTCATTCCCATAGCCATAGCTCCATTTATCATGGGAGTCTTTGTGTCTTGTAATGAGTAAAATACCTTACCCAATATATCTCTGAGTCCAAATCCAACCATTCCTATAGAATAAAATATCAACGCACTTGCTGTTGTTTTAGTAGCATTTGCATCAAATGCACCTCTTTCAAACAATAAACTCACTATAGGTATAGCTAAAACCATAGCACCTACTGATATTGGAATAACTAAAAGAATTACGCTATTAACACTTTTATAAACAGTTTTTGTAAAGCTATCTTTATTACTATCAGATGACATTTTTGATAGCGCTGGGTATATAGCTGTTCCTATTGATGCTATAAACAATCCCATTACAAAAGAATTTAATCTATTAGCGTAGTTTAAAGCTGAAATACTTCCTTCCAATAATGTAGATGCTAAAGTCCTATCTACCATTGTGTTAATTTGATTCACTGCAACCCCAATAAACACAGGTCCTACTAACCATATAACTTTTTTTATATAATCTTCCTTCAATCCAATTTCAAATTTATATTTATATCCATATCTACGTGCACTTGGAATTTGAAAAACCAGTCTACTTGCCATAGCAATTACTGTACCTATTGGTAATATATATATATTTATCTTAAGGCTCAGTATAATAACTATTATTATAATAATATTGAATGGAATTCCAACAAGCCCTGGAATCACAAAATTTTCTTTAGCTTGTAAAAAAGATGTTATTATACTGCTTGTTCCCATAAACAATGCCCCAAATATCATAATTCTTGTGAATTCTACGGTTAACTTAAAAGTATATCCATCAAATCCCATTGCAAATATCTTTACTACTTGCTCTGTAAATAACAAAACTAATAATACTAGTACCGAACTTAAAATCAAAGTTATATTAAAAATATTATTTGTAAATTTATTGCTCTCTTTTATACTATTACTATTTTCATAATATAAAGGTATAAAAGTTGTAGCTAATGCAATTCCTATTAAAGAAAATAGTGTTCCGGGTATGTTCATAGCAACTATATATGCATCACTGTACAAGGTAGTTCCATAAATACCCCCAAGCACTAATTCCCTTACAAAGCCCAAAACTTTAGATATTATAGTTATTATCATTAACATCAATGTGGTTTTGGCTACTTTATTCATCTTACTCGCCTTTTATATAAAATTGGTAGCTTTATAAGAAGATATATTGCTATAAAATATATTGCATTTAGAGGCATAGCTGCAAAGTATTTTTCTGCATTTAGATAAGATACTAGTGGCATCATAAAAAACGCATTTAACACAGTCCATACACCTGCATCAATTTCATTTTTTGATTTATTATATAAAAAACCATGAAACATTCCTATTAACATATTGCATAGTATAACGCCCATATATCCAAAGTCAGCCATAAAATTTAGATTTGCAGTATATACATTAGTTCTAAATCCACCAGTTCCATATATAGTAGTACTTATTGTGCTTTGAGTTTCAAAATCAAACAATGGAATTATATTTAATGCTTTATATATTATCCTAAATGTCTGTTGACCAAATAAATCACTTGTAAATGTTAAGTTTTTATATACATTATCAAATGCACCTACACCACCACTTAAATAAATAGCAATATTATTCAAACCTTCATTAGGATCTATTTTCCCTGCTAGTTTACCCGCTATAAAAAAGTAAGAAAAAATGAGCCCTATACATAAAATCCCCATGATAAGATACTTAATTTCTAATATTTTTTTATCTCTAGCATTTTCATATTTATCGCTTTTTACTTGAATTTTATATGCTATAAACACAATTATTAATGAATATATTACAAGTATAGATCTTATCCCTAAAATATATCCCATTATAAATACGGCTATGGACGGCATTAATAAAATACTAACTTTTTTACTCCATCCACTAGTCATGTATTCTTTGACTGCAAAGTATAAATATACTACACCTAACATACGACATACTAATATGATATATGTCCATAACCCTAAGTCCACAGCCCCATTAGATCTAGTTTCTCCTTTGTATATCATCAAGTTTCTAGTAAACTCTTTTATATTATCTGATCCTACTATATAATCACTACCAATACTTAAATACACTATAATAGTTATTAAAATTAATATAGTTGATAAAATTGCCTTGTTGGTTGATACATTTAATATCTTTTGTTCATACTTCTTATTTTGTAAATTTTTATTGTTTTTTAAATATAAATTTTCTCTATTTGATGTATTTGCTATCATCATTGTAAATGCAAAACCTGCGTCCACCCACATAATTGCAGTACTCAATATAAAAACTGTAGCTGCTGAAATATTGATACCCCATGTTTCATGAAATATTAATAATCCTATAGATCCTAAAAATACTACACCTTTTAAAATAATTAATGGATGTAAAGTTTCTTTTAATATGATAATAGCTATTAATAGTTGAACAAATATTATTATACTAAATAGTAATTCCATATTAATTTTCCTTTATTATAAATTTTTTTTGTACCAATCTATAGTCAACTCTATGCCATCATTAAAATTATAACTTGGATTATAATTTAATAATTTTCTAGCATTTGATATATCTGCATTTGAATGTTTTATATCACCTTTTCTATCTGGACCATGTATAGGTTTTATATCTTTACATAATAGTTTCTTTAGTGTTTTATATAATTCATTTAAAGAGATTCTACCTCCATATGCTATATTGTAAGCTCTTCCACAAGCTTCTTTTGGAGCTAAACAAGCTCTTAAATTAGCTTCTATTACATTATCTATATAAGTAAAGTCTCTTGAATTTTCTCCATCTCCATTTATAGTAGGTTGTTCATCACTTAAAAGTAATTTTACAAACTTTGGAATAACTGCTGAGTAATAAGAGTTTGGATCTTGTCTTCTTCCAAATACATTAAAGTACCTCATTCCCACAGTTTCTAATCCATATAAGTCAAAGTAATTTCTAGCATATAGTTCATTAACTTTCTTTGTTATAGCATAAGGAGATAATAACTTTCCTTCTCTTCCTTCTACTTTAGGTAAATTAGGTTCATCTCCATAAACAGATGAGGATGATGCATATACAAACCTCTTAACTGAATTATCTCTAGCCGCTGTCATCATGTTTAGAGTTCCTTTTATATTTATTTCTTCATATAACAAAGGCATTTCTATTGATCTAGGAACAGACCCCCAAGCTGCTTGATGTAATATATAATCTATATCTTTACAAATTTCTTGGCATATTTGTATATCCCTTATATCTCCTTCTATAAACTCAAAGTTTTCATTATCCATAAAATATTTTATATTCTCTCTTTTTCCTATTGAAAAATTATCTAAAGCTCTAACAAAATAACCTTTATTTAATAGTGCTTCAATAAGGTTGGAGCCGATAAATCCAGCTCCACCTGTTACTAAAAACTTAGTTCCTTTAGGAAATTGCACGTCTTGGTATCCCAACTTTATAACCTCCAGTATAAGTAATTCTTTAACTGAGCTTCTTTTTTATCAAATATACCTTTAACGTCAACCAAAACTAATTTATCTTCACTGTTTAATATTTCAGGCTTTTCTTCATACAATTTCTTTATAGATTCTAAAGTTAATTCCATATATTCCTTATGTCCTACAGCCACTATAACTGCATTCATATTTTTTATATTTTCAAACTTAGTTAGCTCTATCCCATATTCTCTTTTGACCTCATTTTCATCTGCTATAGGATCAGCAACAAACACATTTATTCCGTATTCTTTTAATTCATTTATTATATCTATAACTTTAGAGTTTCTAACATCTGGACAATCCTCTTTAAATGTCATACCTAAAATTGCTACTTTAGCTCCCTTTACTTGCTTATTAGCTTTTATTAGATTCTTAACTGTAGATTCTCCTACATATTTACCCATTCCATCATTTATCCTTCTTCCTGATAATATAACTTGTGAATGATATCCTATTTGTTCAGCTTTGTGCGTTAAATAGTAAGGGTCAACACCTATGCAGTGCCCTCCAACCAATCCAGGATAAAATTTTAAGAAATTCCATTTAGTCCCTGATGCTTCCAAAACTGCTTTCGTATCTATTTCCATCTTATTGAAAATCATAGACAATTCATTTACAAAGGCTATATTAATATCTCTTTGAGAGTTTTCTATAACCTTAGCGGCTTCTGCTACTTTTATACTCTCTGCCCTATGAACCCCTGCCTCTATAATTAATTCATATATACTAGCTATATTTTCTAAACTTTCTACATCCATTCCAGATACTACTTTAGTTATATTTTCTAATCTATGAAGCTTATCTCCGGGGTTTATTCTTTCTGGCGAATATCCAACCTTAAAATCAACGCCACACTTCAGATTAGATTCTTCTTCTAATATAGATATACATACCTCTTCAGTAACTCCAGGATATACAGTTGACTCATATACTACTATAGATCCCTTAGTTAAATTTCTTCCTAAAACTCTACTTGCTCCAATTATTGGTGTTAAATCTGGAGTTTTATCATCATTTATAGGAGTTGGAACTGCAATTATATGAAACTTAGCTTCTTTTAATTTAGTTTCATCACTTGTCATTAAAGCTGTTGTTTCTTTTAAGGCTTTATTTCCAACTTCATTAGTAACATCAATTCCTTGTTTATATAGTTCTATTTTTTCTTTATTTACATCAAACCCTATTACATTTACTTTATTTGCAAAAGCAATTGCTAATGGCATACCTACATATCCCAATCCAATTACTGATAAGTTTTCTTTTTTATCTTTTATTTTCTGATACAATTCTAATGTCAATTTAAAATCCTCCTTTCAACTTATGATATATTATCATTAGTTGAAATAAATTTAGCGGGAACCCCACCTACTATAATGTTGTTTTCTACATTTTTAGTTACCACAGATCCTGCAGCTACTAAACTTCCTTCTCCTATTGTTATCCCACTTGTGACAACAACATGAGACGCGCACCAAGTTCCTTTTTTTATATGAATAGGCTTGCTTATTCCTTTGTTTTTTACAACTCCATTTTCAAATATATGGTTTGTTGTAGCTAATACACTCATTGGCCCAATAATAACATAATCATCTAAGATAATTTTTCCCTTAGCATTTATATAAACATTGTGTGAAATATAACAATTGTTTCCCACATGTAAATTTTCTGGACTATTTATGGTAACTAGGGGTGCGATTTGCAGTTTTTTACCGCTTGATCCTATAAATGGTTTAATTAAAAATCCTCTAATTAGGTTTGTATATAAATGATTTGGAAATAATGATGTAATTAAAAACACCATGTGTATTGGTATGTTTCTGAATATAAAGTTTAAATATATTGATAGCTTTTTATTTAATCTCATAATATTCTCCATTACTTAAACTAGATTTATTTCAATATAGAAGCAGATTCTTTAAATCTTTTAAAAAATTCACTTCTTCTAGCTTCTAATTTATTATTTTCATATTCTTTTGCTTTTTTAAAGTTTATAATTGCTAGTTCTTCTCTGTGCATATTTACATATTCAAAAGTATTTACAAATTCTTTATATGATTTTTGGGGATATATACTTTTATCTATAAGTAACTCAGGTATTCCTCCTGCATCACTTCCTATAGCCGGACATCCTCTATTTAATGCCTCAATCAATGATCTTGGTAGCCCTTCTGTTAAACTTGGTTGAACGTATATATCTATAGTATCTAGCCAATCAAATACTTCAGCATGTGTTAGTACTCCCATAAATTTAACATTTTCATAAGAGTCATATTTTTTAGCTACATTTTTGAGGTAGGAATTGTCTCCACCTCCAACTAGCTGATACTCTATTTCATATCCTTTTTCCTTTAAAACTTTTATTGCTTTAATTACGTTTTGTTGTCCTTTATATCTAGATCCCACAGTTGCACAAGTACCTAAAATAATTTTTTTATTTAACTTTTCACTTTGTATTTGCTTCAATCTATTTTGTAATACATCTTCATCATTTTTAGGTAACATAACATTTGAACAAGATATACTTTTCCCTTTAGTTGGATATCTATTTTGTAAAAACTCATTAGTTACATAAACAACATAAGGAGCTTCTTTGATTTCTTTTTTACACAGCTTATACATTATTGGAGCTAGAATCTTTCCATATATACTGTGATTCCATAAAGCATCAAATGGACACCCTACCATTTCAACTAAATAAGGTTTATTTAATTTTTTTATATACTTCAAAGACATTAACCCTATAAAACTAGGTAATCTTACAATTAAATATTCACTTTGTTTTATCTCATCTTCTATCTGTTTTCTCACTTTTATTTTCAGTATATCTTTTATACTATTAAACGTAATAAATGATATATTTTCGCTTATTGTATCTGAAAACTTTTTTTCATTTATGTTTGCTTTAGTATGACAAGCCATAATTTTGATTTTCCCAAAGTTTTGAATATATCTATCACAAAATTTATCATCAAATCCATATGAACAAAAATACTCATCTTTAAACTTAGGAAATTTATGATCATGTATAAATAAAAGACTCATAGTTTATAAACCTCTTTCTATAACATCTTTGTAATTTTATTTATCTTATCAATATAGCTTTTTATTACTATATCTCTGTCAAATTCTTTTTCTGCTTTAATCCTACTATTTAAACCCATTTCTTTCTTTTCTTCAAAAGATAGATTTATAAATTTTTCTATAGAGTTTTGTAAGCTTTTATAATCTTTGGATTTACATAAATATCCATTGTATCCATCATCTACATTATCCTTACACCCATATGTGTCACAAGTTATCAATGGTCTTCCTATTGCTGCACCCTCTTGAAGTACAGTTCCTCTTCCTTCTCCATATGATGGTAATACTATACAGGATGATTTTTTCATTATCGCTTGGATATCTGACCTATGACCTAAATAATTTATAACTTTTAACTTTTCATATTCCTTTAATTTATTTATATATATATCTTCATCAATTGCTCCAACTACATCAAACTCTACATTCAGATGTTTATCTTTTATATTTTTAGCACTTTCTAAAAACTCTTCTATTCCTTTATCTTTAATAATTCTAGCTATAAAGGTAAATTTAATTTTTTCATTATTAGGGTATTCATTGAATTGAAATTCTTTAAGATTTACTCCTGATCCTGGAACAACACTTATCTGTTGTTGATTTGCTATTATCTTTATGTTTTTATAAAAGTCTTGATTGTCTTTATTTAAGAAAAATATATGACATGCGTTTTTGAATGAAAATTTATTTAATTTTATTAATACTTTTTTTATCCATAAATCTCGTATAAATACACTACCTAACCCTGTAACTGTATGAATTACTTTTTGGTTCAAACTTCTACACGCTATGCCTCCATAAATATTAGGCTTTATAGTGTACGTAAGAACTAAGTCAGGTTTTATTTTCTTTATAATTTTTATATATTGGATTAATAACTTTAACTCTTGTATAACATTCATACCTCTTCTGTTCATAGGAGTTTCTATAAAATTACATCCCATATCTTTAAACTTTTCAACTTTTTCTCCATATGGTAAAGCTATTGTTACATCATATCCAAGTCTTAACAATCGCTGAGGCAATTCTTTTCTAAAGTTATACAATCCTATATCATTGTTAGCTAAAATTAGAATTTTTTTCATAAGACACTCCTTAAAACATTTGTGTAATTATATTTATTACCTTCTTTATATCATCTTCGTTCATTTTCGTATCTGATGGTAAACATATGCCTCTATTAAATAAATCTGCTGACACACTTTCTATATCTAAAGAGCTAAAAAATTTATATTCTTTAAAAAAAGGCTGCATATGCATTGGTTTCCATACTGGTCTACTTTCTATATTTTCTTTTTCCAAAGCCAATATTATATCTAATGGTTTAATTTCAGAGTTTGCACTTATTATAGCTGCAGATAACCAGTAATTTGGCTTACCAAAGTTACATACATTCATCATTTGTATATTATCTATATCTGTGAAAGCACTTTTATACGTTTCATAAATCTCTTTTTTCTTTTCTATTCTTTCATCAAGCACTTTCATCTGCCCTATGCCGATCCCGGCAACAACATTGCTCATTCTGTAATTAAACCCTAATTCTTTATGCTCATAATGTCTCTCATTTTCTCTAGATTGAGTCGCCCAAAACAAAGCTTTTTTTATATATTCTTCATTATCTGAAACCATCATCCCACCACCAGAAGTAGTGATTATCTTGTTTCCATTAAATGAATATATACCTATATCGCCTATAGTTCCACTTTGAGCTCCTTTGTAAGTTGCACCTAAAGACTCAGCCGCATCTTCTATAATAGGAACATTGTATTTATTACATATATCTTTTAACTTATCGTAATCTGCACTTTGTCCATACAAATTAACTACTATAACAGCCTTTGGCATTTTGTTGTTTTTCTCTGCATCATCAAAAGCTTTTTGAAGTGCAATTGGGCTCATGTTCCAAGATCCATACTCAGAATCTATAAATACAGGCTCCGCACCTTGATATATTATAGGATTTGCAGTAGCTGAAAAAGTTAATGTTGAACAAAATACAATATCTCCTTCTCCTACTCCTAAACACTTAAGTGCTAAATGTATTCCGCTAGTTCCACTAGCTAAGGCTGTAGCAGCTTTTGAATTTGTGTATTCACACACTGCTTTTTCAAAGTTGTTAACATTTGGTCCAAGTGGGGCAACCCAGTTTGTATCAAATGCTTCATTTATATAATTTAACTCCTCTCCTCCCATATGAGGAGAAGACAAATATATCTTCTTTTTCATTTTTATAACCTCTATTATTTTGATTTTGCAGGACATCCAATTGCAACAACATTTGATTGTATATCATTTATAACTGTAGCTCCTGCACCTATTATTGTTTTTGATCCTACACTTTTATATTGAATAATAGTTGAGTTTGCACCTATATGAGTTTCTTCTCCTATAGTCACTCCTCCACATAGTGTTGCTCCAGGTGATATATGGCAAAAATCACCTATTTTATTGTCGTGTTCTATAATTGATCCAGTATTTATAATCACATGACTTCCAATTTCACTATTTGCATTTATTACAGCTCTAGCCATAACAACAGTTCCTTCTTTTATATCTGAACTTTTACTTACAATAGCACTAGGATGAATAGCTATGAAATATTTTAAATCTTTAAATTCACTATATATCTTCTTTCTTGTTTGATTGTTTCCTATTGCTATTACATACTCAGTGTCTTCACTATTGTAAAGATTTGCATTTTCTATCTTATCAATTACCTTATATCCCATAAATTCTGATATTTTTTCATTATCATCTAATAATCCTTTTATTTTCAAATCTTGACCAGAATCTATCATAGCTTCTATAATTTCAATTATTACAGATGAATGCCCGCCTGCACCTATAACTATAACTTCTTTCATACAATCACCTACTATTGATTACCTTTAAACTTGTCCATAGTTACATGACCATCTTTGCTTATTCCATCTCTTTTTAAAACCTTAAATATAGTTAAAAAAAGAATTTTTATATCAAGTAAGAGATTCACATTATCTACATACTCAACATCCATTTTAAATTTCTCATCCCAATCTAAACTATTTCTTCCATTAACCTGAGCCCACCCTGTCATTCCTGGTCTAACTTCATGTCTTCTAAATTGCTCTTTAGAATATAGATCTATATATTCAACAAGTAATGGCCTTGGTCCAACCAAACTCATATCTCCTTTTAACACATTTATAAGTTCTGGTAGCTCATCTAAACTTGTGCTCCTAAGAAAATTTCCAAATGAGGTTACTCTTTTTTTATCAGATAATTCCTCCCCAAACTTATCATGAGCTTCTAACATTGTCCTAAATTTTACTATTTTAAATACATTCCCATCTTTTCCTACTCTATCTTGAGTAAAAAATATTGGAGATCCTAACTTAACTCTTATTAAAATAGCTATGATAATTAAAATAGGAGAAATTAATAATCCACCTAATGAAGAGCCTAAAATATCAATAGCTCTTTTTATAAACTTCTGCATACACACTTCCCTCCTTCACATCCTTAAGTTTGATTATCAGTACAAGCTAAGTGTAAATCATAGCTTATTGGCGAAACACTTCAAGTCCGTGGTCTTTAGGACTTTGTGTTAAGGAGATAACTATGATTTGCCTTAGTTCCACTAATATCAAGCTTATCTCTTATTTGCTTCTTCAGGTGTAATATAAGTTGGAACTAACTCTCTCATAATAATATCAATTAGCTCTACTCTTTCTTTGTCTACTATAGCTTTTAAAAATTCTAAATTCATCTTACATTTTTCTATATTAATATTGATTGGTTTTCCTATAAATATTTTTTCATGACTGGTGTCAGTTAGTCCTTCCTCACTCATAAGTAGTTCTTCATATAACTTTTCTCCTGGTCTAAGTCCTGTAAACTCAATGCATATATCAACATCTGGTTCGAACCCACTAAGTTTTATTAAGTTTTTTGCTAACTCAACTATCTTAACGGGTTCTCCCATATCAAGTACAAATATCTCTCCACCTTTTGTCATCGCTCCTGCTTGTATAACAAGTTGTACAGCTTCTGGTATCGTCATAAAATACCTAGTAATTTCTGGATGAGTTATAGTTATTGGGCCCCCTTCTTCAATTTGTTTTTTAAATAATGGAATTACACTTCCATTACTACCTAAAACATTTCCAAATCTAACAGCCACAAACTCGGTTTCACTTTTTTCATTCATGGTTTGTATTATCATTTCTGCAGCTCTTTTTGTTGCTCCCATTATATTAGTTGGATTAACAGCTTTGTCTGTAGATATGAGAACAAACCTTTTAACTTTGTATTTATCTGATAAAACTGCTACATTCTTTGTTCCAAATATATTATTTTTCACAGCTTCACTAGGGCTTTTTTCCATAAGTGGAACATGTTTATGTGCAGCTGCATGAAATACTACATCTGGTTTATACTTTTTAAATATATCATCCATACGCTTTTCTTCTCTAATTGATGCTATTACTGTAATTAAATTTAGGCTCGTACCATATTTTCTTACTAATTCTTGTTGAATTGCGTATGCGTTATTTTCATAGTTATCAAGTATTATAAGTTGTTTTGGGTTTAAGTTTGATACTTGTCTACATAATTCGCTTCCTATGCTTCCACCTCCACCCGTAACTAATACTACTTTGTCTTTTAAATATCCACTTATTTCATCTAGGTTTACTTTTACTTGCTCTCTACCTAGTAAATCTTCAATTTGAACATCTCTAATTTTTTTGATATCTACTTTCCCATCTATGATTTCAAATATGCCTGGGATAGTTTTTAATTTACATTTTGTTTTCTTACAAACTTCTATAATATTCTTTTTATCTTTTTTATTTATATTAGCTATAGCTATTATAATTTCATCAATATCATATTTAGTTACTATACTGTCTATGTCTTTTACCATACCTATAATAGGTACGTTATGCATTCTTCTGCATTGTTTTTTTATATCATCATCTACTATTCCTATAGGCTTTTTTAAAAGTTTAGGATTGTTTTTAAGTTCTTGTATCACTATATCTCCTGCACTTCCTGCTCCCACAATAAGGACCTTAGATGGTTTTTCTTTTAATCTACTTCTTATAAAAACTCGCCTACCTGTTCTATAGGTAAGCCTTGCCCAACTAGTTAGCGAAGTTGTTAGTATTAGGTTTAGTAAATAAAAAGTTGTTGAAAATTCTATTCCTATTAGTAAATGTATTGAATAAGTTGTAATTATTGATAATATACATGCAAATACTATTGCTATTAGCTCTTCTTCTCCTGCATATCTCCATAAGTTTCTATAACATTTGCATATAGATAAAATCACTATGCTTACAATAATATAGGTTAAAATTTCATATAAACCTACATCTTGTAATTTATATTTAGAATATATTACTCCATTAGAAATTAGAAAGGCTACTACTATACATACTATATCTGTTGCAATTAAAATTAGTTGCCTAATTTTACACATAATTATCTAGAATAAAACCAGTTATATTAGCTCTTTCTTTTTCTAAATTTTTATTTATCATTTTCTTTGGCACCTTCTTTAGGTCCTAGGTATTCAAGCAAGAATATAATAAATAAAGATATCATAATTCCTAATATTGCTGATATTGCTATAATTGTTGCTTTATTCGGTTTTGCAGGTTTATTTGGAACTACAGCTTTATCTATTACCTTGACATCGTTAGCTTGTGTTATTCTTTTTACTTCTTGTTGAAATGCTGTTGGGATTGCATTAGCTATTTCTGCTGCTCTTTTTGGATTTGTATCTTGAACTGATACTGAAATGATTTGCGTTTTATTAATTGATGAGACGTTTACCTTGTCTGAAAGTTCTTCATATCCACATTTTAAATCAAGTGAATTTTCTACTTCATTTAATACTGATTTTGATTTTATTATTTCTCCATAAGTTACTGCAAGCTTTTCAGATACACTGAGCTGTTCAGTTGTTACTATTTCAGCTCCAGGTTTTTTGTTAATATCTACTAAAAGAGTTGTATTTGCTTCATATACTGGATTTACTCCAAAGAAGCTTACACCTGCACTTACAAATATTGCTATGAATGTTATTAAAAATATTATCCATGACCTTCTTTTTATGATTTGTAAGTAACCTTTTATACCAATATTACCCTCCATCTTTGACCTCCATTGACTTTATTTTGCAATTTTATTGTTTTTTCTACATATTTTTTACCCTTCTTTATCTTATTAAATTGTTTTATTTTATGTGACTATTTTTTTCATTAAAAAAAAGATAACCAACTCTAGTAGGTCGCTCGAATAAAAATATAAATTTTTCTATCAAAGCTAAAGTAAAGCTTTAAAGATAGCTGCAACTTACATTTTTTATTCTTCGCTAACTAAATTTGCTTATGTTATAATATTTAAGTTGTTTTAAATTTTTTGTGTAGAGGGGTGTAATTTTGGTAATATGCTTTAATTTAGTAGTTTTGATATGTTTTTTATGGGCTTATGTGTTTTTCAGAAGTCTTTTATGTTTTGTAAATAGTAAAAGTTTTAATTTTAAAAATGAAGTTATTAATCTTGGTTTATATCTGTCTATTGTTGCAATAATTGCTATGACCTTATTTCCAATTAGATTAAACATTAATTTTTCAGGATTTAAAATTTTCAATTTAATACCTTTAAAGGTTCCTATAAATACACTATTAACTCGTGGTTTAATGTACTTTTTATATCAAAATGTAGGAAATCTACTTTTGTTTATGCCATTTGGTTTCTTTGCTTGTGCAAAAACTAACTGTAACATTAAAAAAGTTGTTTTGGCTAGTTTAGCATTAACTTTATTTATAGAATTCACTCAAGGATTTATTCCTTATAGATTTTGTGAAATAGATGATGTTTGGTTAAATACTTTAGGTGGGTTTTTAGGTTCTTATGTATATATCAAATTTATAAAACTTTTTAAATATATAAAAAGAGATGTCCAATCTTAGTTGGGTGCTTGAACACAAATATAAGTTTTGCTACCAAATCTAAAGTAAAGCTTTAAGGGTAGCTTCAACTTGTGTTTTATATTCTTCGCTAACTAATACATCATCTCTTTTTTTAATTTCTCAAATTATTTATATCTATAAGTTTTTACTTAGAATATCCATTAGGATTGTTTTTGTGCCACTTCCAAGCATCCTCTATTATTTTTTCTAAAGAATCAAACTTAGGATTCCATTTAAGTATTTCTCTAGCTTTTTCACTAGAAGCTACAAGTATATCCGGATCTCCCGCTCTTCTTTCCTCTTCTATGGAAAGTATATTAAAATCAGTTACCTTTCTAGCTATATCTATAACTTCTTTTACTGAATATCCATTACCATTTCCTAAGTTGAAAATATCACTTTTATTTCCTTTTCTTAAGTACTCTAATGCTTTATGGTGAGCATCTGCTAAATCCATAACATGAATATAATCTCTTATACATGTACCATCTTTTGTATCGTAATCATTTCCAAATACACTTATATGTTCTCTTTTACCTAATGGTACTTGAAGTATTAATGGTATTAAATGAGTTTCAGTTTTATGATCTTCTCCTATACTTCCATCAAAGTAGGCTCCCGCTGCATTAAAGTATCTTAATGATACATATTTAGTTTTATAAGCATTGTCAAACCATTTCATCATTTTTTCCATTGCTAACTTTGTTTCCCCATAAGTATTAGTTGGATTTGTTTCATCAGATTCCATTATAGGTATGTTTTTAGGTTCTCCATATGTAGCTGCCGTTGATGAGAATACAATTTTATCAACATTATTTTCTTTCATAACATCTAATAAACACATCATTCCATATACATTGTTATGATAATACTCATATGGTTTTTCCATACTTTCTCCAACTAATGAATTAGCGGCAAAATGTATAACAGCCTCTATTTTATTTTCTTTAAATATTTTATCTAAACTTTCTTTATCTCTTATATCACAGTTATAAAACTTATCAGTTGATAAAGCACCTTTATGTCCTGTTAATAAGTTATCTACTACTATTACATCTTCATTTTGTTCAATAAAATATTTAGTTGTGTGGCTTCCTATGTACCCAGCTCCACCAATTATAAGAATGCTCATCTCTATCCCTCCTAATTTATAAATATAATTAAATTATTTGAATTCCCCCCTTCATTATATCTCATTTTACTGTTAACTCTTTCCAATTCAACTTAATATTTATTATATAAAATTTTTCATAAAATAAAAAGGTTAATCTTCATAATATTCAAACACCTCAAAAAGACGACTACTATTAGTCGTCTCCTTTATTTAATTATTCAATATCTAAAGCTACTTCTTTTCCAATGCCTAAATTTTGAATAGTTAATTCTTTATGTTTTACTTTTGTTTTTAAAAACTCCATGAAATCATTTCCTAAATCTTCTCTTTTTAAAGCAAAATCAATAGTCGCTTCTAAAAATCCTAACTTATCTCCAACATCATATCTTCTTCCTTCAAAGTTATATGCATATATAGCTTCATGTCCTCCTAAAGTTTTTAGAGCGTCTGTTAATTGAATTTCTCCGCCTTTTCCAGGTTCCTGGTTTTCAAGTATTTCAAATATAGCTGGAGTTATTATATATCTTCCTAATATAGCAATATTTGATGGTGCTTCTTCTACTTTTGGTTTTTCAACCATATCTTTTACTTTATACATTCTATCTTCTATAAACTTTGCATCTAATATTCCATATTTATCAGTATTTTCTTTTTCTACTTCTTGAACTCCTAATATAGATGTATTGTACTCATTATACGCCTTTATAAGTTGAGCCAAACAAGGAACTTCATTGTCTACAATATCATCTCCTAATAAAACTGCAAACGGCTCATCTCCTACGAAGCTTTTTGCACAATATATAGCATGTCCAAGTCCTTTGGGTTCTTTTTGACGTATGAAATGTATATCTACCATATTAGATATTTCTTTTACCATTTCAAGCATATCAGTCTTACCCTTTTGTTCAAGCTCTATCTCTAACTCAACAGAACGGTCAAAATGATCTTCTATACTCTTTTTACTTCTACCTGTAACTACAAGTATTTCTTCAATACCTGATTTTACTGCTTCTTCTATTATATATTGTAAAGTTGGTTTATCAACTATAGGTAGCATTTCCTTAGGTTGAGACTTTGTTACCGGTAAAAATCTTGTACCAAGTCCAGCTGCCGGTATTATTGCTTTTCTTACTCTCTTTTTCATATATTCACCTCTAAATAAATTTCAATACAACTTTTTAGCTATTTGCTTTACTTGCTTTACCTATTTGAATTATTTTTCACCAATTTTATTCATCTTCTATTACTATTTTTAGTGAACCAAGATTCAAATTCCATTTAAGTATACCATTGACTTTTCCCTAAATCTAATAAAAGCTGAATTTTCTGCTATGCTTTCTTCATATATAAAAGGTATGTAAAGATCAATCATCTTTATAATTATTTTATCCCATAATATATTTTGAGTTACGTACACTATTGTTCTTTTAATTGCGCTTTACTTTTTTATTCTACTATATAAACTACTAAATTTATCTAATATACGAGTTTTTTCATTCTTTTTTAATTGAATTATATTAATCATCGATTCATTTATTGATATCTTAGCCAACGTTAATTTTTTCACATTAGTTGTTTGTATCTTATTTCAAATTTATTAATTCTAATTCACTATAATTGACTCACTCCATCTTAAAATATTTACAATATACTAAACCGATTTAATCAATTTAAAATCGATTATACATATAGAAAGTCAGAATAAATAGTAATTTATTCTGACTTTCTATATAAAAATACTATTGAAAAAATTAAAAATAAGGCTAATCCATGCGTCAACATTAATGTTGATATGAATGATGTATTTAAGTAATATATATATATAAATATTACTCCAAATAATATACTATTCATGTTTGTACATCTCAATATATTATAAATTAAACCTATAACTAAACTAAATATAATAACACCAATCCATCCAAATGAAAAATACCCTTCTGTTAGCACACCTACATTTGCATTTGATCCAGCTTTTTTCATAATTCCATCTCCTATATACATAGATAGAGATGAGTATCCATGTAAAACTGAATCTTGCTTTCCTAATATTGCCCCTATCGGAGAATGTAGTCCATATGTATAATTTCCTGTAAAAAAATCATAATAAATATTATCTAAATATGGAGGTATAAAAAATACTCTCCTAATAAATCCATCTAATAAGAACGTATTTCCTGATATGTAGTATAATAGAATTCCAAAAATAGATATTATTGTGACTAACTTTACAAATATTATAGGCTTATCTATATAATCCCCACGATAGAATATTATTACAGCAAATATGCCTATAAATATACTTTTTACTGCACCACATAAGAAAATATATAAAATTATAAATAAACTTAGAAAAAAAGTATTCTTTTTTTTATATTTTATAGAATACGCCATAAGTATAGGTGCCCCTACTCTTGTAAGAGGTGATACTAAGTAGCCTAGTATCCCCATATTAATTTCTCTAAAATCTAATCTTGTATCATAAATATCAATTAATAATAAATTCTTCAAGTTTATTTTATCTATATATTTAATAATAAATGGAATTAATAGAATTAATGATACAATCAATATCTTCCTTAATATATTTTGATTTAACTCTATATTATATTTTGAGGGTTTAAAATTAAATTTAATATTACTTACCAATAGTATCGAACCTAACATTATTAGTGTAGCTATTGTAGGCTTGAATGAATATTCATTATATTGATATACAATTACTGTCCCATAAAGATTATATACCAATAATATATTCCATATAGCATAAATTATCTTATCTTTTATAAAGATTCCCATCAAAGTAAATATACCTACTATAGAAATCCCCAATGTAAATCTACTTATTTTAAAAATAAAATTAAATCCCATATAATTATATACATCAGATATAATTAAACAATACGCAAGCGATAAACTAATAAAACATATTATTTCATAGAGAAATAATTTTAACCTTTTTTTTGAAATTTTATGATTTAATACCATATTTAAATGCTCCCTATAAAATAATTCAACTTTTAGTTATATTTTCATATATACTTATATATTTTTTAGCAACTGTATTCCAATTAAATTCATAAATTTTATCACGCTTAAAACTGCTAACTTCATTATAGTTTTTTATTAAATCTTCTATCTTTTCACAAATGTTATCTATGTCATTATAATTAGCAGAATATCCAACATATCCATCCTTAAAATATCCATCAAATCCTTGACCTTTTGTGTATATTACTGGTACCCCTTGTGTTAATGCCTCTACATATACCAGTCCAAAAGTTTCATATTGAGATACCATTGCAAATATATGAGCATCTTTATATAATTTAATTAACTGTTCCTTTTCCATATATCCATGAATTTTAATATGTTCCACATCGGAACTAGATAGTTTTTTTATTTTTTTTAATCTATTTCCTTTTCCAACTAAATTTAAATTTATGCAATACCCTTTTTGATTGAGTAATTTTGTTGCATGTATTAAACTTTCTACATTCTTATTTTTATTAAACTCGCCTACATAGATCAAGTTGATTTGATTATCTATTTTCTTTTTTTCCAAACATATATTCTCTATCCAAAATTGATTAACTCCATTTGGTATAACTTCCAAATTTAATTTCATATCTTCATCTATATAATTTTCTAACATATAGTCTCTATATGAATGAGATATAAATATAACTTTTTTAGCACTTTTCATTATTTCTAACCCTAATGTTCTTAAATGCGGCATGTATTTAAAAAAAACATTGATATCTGTATTTCTAACTGCTACTATGTAATCTATATTCTTTTCTTGCTTTAATTTATATGCTATATACCCATTTACAAACAATGAATGAGCATGAATTACATCAACATCTGAAAGGTTAACCTTATTTAGCATATCTTTATATATTTTTTTCATTTTTAACTTAAAATTAAGTCTATCTAAATTATTGAAATTTTTTGAGTATATATAATTTGTGCTTTTTAAACCATCTTTATAATTCTTATTTATAAGTTTATCAGAGTTAATAGGTATATATACTTCATTACTTACCCCTAATTCATCTAAATTAGTTATAAGATTTTTATAGAGTTTTGATCCTATATAATAAGAACATATATGTAATACTTTCATAAATTCTCCTTTGTTTATAATCTCCAGTATATAAATTCATTTTTATCTAAATCACTTTTATTGTATATACCTTTTATATCTATTAATACCTTTTTATCATCATTATACATCCCTGTTAACTGTTCTATACTCATTTGTTTAAAATCATTATGTTCTACTGCATATATAACTGCATCAACAGAATTAAGTTCATCTATTGAGTTAAGCTGTATTTTATATTCATCAAAAGCTTCTTGTTTATCTGCAATGGGATCATAAATTAAAACCTCTATACCGTAGTCCTTAAGCTCATTTATTATATCTATAACTTTTGTGTTTCTAGTATCTGGACAATTTTCTTTAAATGTAAGTCCTAATATTGCAACTTTACATCCATTTATTTTTTTCTCTGCTTTTATAAGTTTTTTTATTGTATTTTCAACTACATAATTAGCCATTCCATCATTTATTTTTCTTCCAGATAAAATTATCTGAGAGTGATAACCTAATTCTTCTGCTTTATATATAAAATAATATGGATCAACTCCTATACAGTGTCCTCCTACTAAACCTGGCTTGAAATTCAAAAAATTCCATTTAGTACTTGCTGCTTTTAATACCTCTTGTGTATCTATACCCATTTTATTAAATACCATAGCTAATTCATTCATAAATGCAATATTGATATCTCTCTGCGAATTTTCTATGACTTTTGCAGCTTCTGCTACCTTTATGCTTTCAGCTCTATATACCCCAGCCTCAATAATTATTTCATACACACTTGCCACAATATCTAAAGTATCTTGATCACACCCAGATACTATTTTAGTTATAGTTGTCAGTGTATTAATTTTATCCCCTGGATTTATTCTTTCAGGTGAATATCCTACTTTGAAATCTTTCCCATACTCTAATCCTGAAATTTCTTCTAATATAGGAATACATATTTCCTCTGTAGTTCCTGGATATACAGTTGATTCATATACAACGATAGACCCACTTGTTAAATTCCTAGCAAGAGTTCTAGTTGCTCCTATAACAGGTTTTAAATCTGGAGTTTTATCACTATTTATAGGTGTAGGCACCGCTACTATATGAAATTTTGCATCTTTTATATCTGCTTCATTGTATGTAAATTTCACAGAAGTTTTTCTTAGTTCTTCATTTCCCACTTCCTTTGTTGCATCATATCCATCTATATAATTTTGTACTTTTTCTTTGTTTATATCAAATCCAATTACATTTACGTGTTTTGCAAATTCTACCGCTAATGGTATACCTACATATCCTAATCCTATAATAGATATATTTTCTTCTTTTTTTAAAATTTTATTGTATAAATTCACTTTATAACCTCCATTATATATTGCCAATTGATTCATATTGTATTGAAGATGATTTTTCATAACAATTACGCCCATCTAATATTATTGCATTTTTCATAAGTTTTTTATAATTATTCACATCAAATCTCTTTATTTCGTCCCATTCTGTAAATATGAAACATATATCTGCACCTTCTATAGTTTCTTCTATAGATTCACAATATGTAATTTCATTTGGATATATTTTTTTAAAATTATCCATTCCAACAGGATCCCAAGCTTTTATATTAGCTCCATCTTCCAATAATATAGGAATGTTAACCAGAGATGGAGCTTCTCTTAAATCATCAGTCCCTGGTTTAAAAGTCAGGCCTAATATAGCAACTGTTTTCCCCTCCAAACTTTCATAGTATTTACGAGATTTTTTTATAAGTTTTATTTTTTGATTTTCGTTTACTTCTATAGCTGCTTTTATAGTTTTTAGCTCATAATCATGAAAATTTGCCAACCAGTGAAGAGCTTTTGTATCTTTTGGAAAACACGATCCGCCATAACCTATACCTGCATTTAAAAATTTATTTCCTATTCTATCATCATATCCCATACCTTTCGTAACATCATTTATATTTGCTCCAACAATTTCACATAAATTAGCAATTTCATTTATATAGGATATTTTAAGTGCTAAAAAATCGTTTGAAGCATATTTTATCATTTCAGCACTTTTTCTATTAGTTATTATTATCGGTATGTCAAATCCAGAATAAACATTTTTCATTACTTCACTAGCTTCTTTATCCTCTACACCTACAACAATTCTACTTGCTTGCAAGGTATCCTTTACCGCAGTTCCTTGAGCTAAAAACTCTGGATTTGAAACTACATCGACCTTAACATCAAATTTTAAATTATCTTTTATAATCTTCTCAACTTTATCATTAGTTCCAATTGGTACTGTAGATTTTACAACTACTACACAGTTTCTTTGAATACTTTGTGCAATTTGTTTCGCCACATTATATACATAACTTAGGTTAGCCGAACCATCCTTTTTCTCCGGAGTTCCTACTCCTATAAATATGACTTCGGCATTTTTATATGCTTCTTCATAATTCGATGTGTAATTTAGATTTTTTTTGTACTTTCTCATTAAAATTTCCAAATTTTCCTCATAAATAGGTGACTTTTCATTCCTCATCATTTCTAATTTATTTTCATCAATATCAACACAAGTAACCTTATGCCCTTTTGACGCTAAGCATACTGCGGTTACTAGTCCCACATATCCTGTCCCAGCTACAGCTAAATTCATGCTATTCAACTCCTTATGTTCATCTATTTTAGTTTTAATAATTTAATTACCACCCAGCAAGAAATATGCCATGAAGATCTTATTATTGATAAGTTTTCTATTTCTCTATATAAGTACCAGTGATATTTAACTAATTTTATTTTATTTCTTGATAATGAATTTTTTCTTAACCTATACAGCATAAGAGTATCATCTAATCCATATGCATATTTTTCTGATTTCAAAATTTTTAACCATAAGGCATCATCATTTCGCTTTCTTATATTAGGGGTTTCAAATTTACCTAAATTTTTTGCATTGTAAACTACAGTAGAATTTCCAATAGGGCAGCTTAAAAGAACGCCATTATAATCTACTTTTTCCTTAACTTCTATTGAAATACCATTTTCTTTTCCATCTTCATCAATTTGTTTATAGTTAGTACAAGTAAAATTATAATTGTTTTTTTTCATCCAATTTATTTGCTTTTCTAACTTATCATTAGTCCATAAGTCATCACTATCTAAAAAAGCAATGAATTCTCCTTTAGCCTTATCAACAGCTAAATTTCTTGCTATAGCTGCTCCTGAGTTTTCTTTTAATTTATAATATTTTATTCTATTATCTATTTTTATAAATTCATTTACTATATCCTCAGTTTTATCTTTTGAACAATCGTCCGATATAATTAATTCCCAATTTTCATATGTCTGATTTAAAACGCTTTTTATAGACTCTCCAATAAAATCTTCACAATTATATGTTGGCATTATAACTGATACTAATCCATCCATATACCCAACTCCAATACTTTTTATTTAGTTATTATTACTTCAATTGTCTTTAAAATCAACTTAAAATCTTCTACTAAAGATATATTTTTTATATATTTAACATTAAGTTCTATTTTAGTGGGCATTATGTCTTTTATATATGTTTCTTCTGGACTACTGCTTTCCCCTAAAATATCATTTTCATTTCTAAATTCTATAGATGCGTAATCTGTAATACCTGGCTGTACTAATAATATTTGTTCTTGATACTCATCATACAAATCCACATATTTAGGAACTTCTGGTCTAGGTCCAACTAAACTCATCTCTCCTTTAAATACATTTATAAGTTGTGGAAGTTCATCTAATTTACACTTTCGTATAAATTTCCCCACATTAGTTATTCTGCTGTCATTCCCTATAGTAATCTGTTTGCCTATCTTCTCTGCATCAGTAACCATTGTTCTAAACTTATAGATTTCAAAATTTTTTTTATTTTTCCCAACTCTTTGTTGTTTGAAGAATACAGGTCCTTTTGAGTCTATTTTTATTAATATAGCAATTAGTAAAAGTATAGGTGACAGAATAACCAATCCAAAAAACGATGCTCCTATATCAAATATTCTTTTAAATACCAGATTAATTTTTTTTTTTGTAATTCTTCTCTTATATCTACAAACTCTTTTATATCTTGCATTTGTCCTCCTTAGTTATATATGGCCTACTTATTTAATATTTTTTTTAAACTTTCAACTATATATAGTACATTCGATTCGCTTATAGTCGTATTTAATGGTAATGTTATTTCATTTTTATACATATTGAAAGTATTAGGATAATGCTCTATATTAAATCCTAAATTTTTATAAGCTGTTAATAATGGCAATGGTTTATAATGAACATTAGTTGAAATACCTGACTCAGCCATTTTAACGATAACTTCATTCCTAAATACTTCGTCTTTTCCTGTTAACCTAATTAAATATAAATGACCACTAGATTTATACTCATCAGTACAATGTTTAAGTACTTCTACTCCATCAATTTCATTTAATAGCTCATCATACTTATTTATAATTGCTTTTCTGTACTTAAGTAGTTTTTCATATCTACTTAACTGCCCTAATCCTATCGCTGCCATTATATCTGTCATATTGCATTTATATGCAGGTTCTATTATGTCATACTCCCAAGATCCTATCTTAGTCTTAGCTAATGCATCTTTTGTTTGTCCATGAAGTGATAAACAATTATATTTTTTGTATATTTCTTCATCATCAATTCCATCGATACTCTTCCAAGTAACGGCTCCACCTTCTGCTGTAGTAAGATTCTTAACAGCATGAAAAGAAAAGCTTGTAAAATCAGATATACTTCCACTCATTTTCCCTTTGTAACTTGCCCCAAATGAATGAGCTCCATCAGCTATTACAGTTACCCTTCCTATAGACCTTTGTATTTCATTATTTGCTTTGAATAAGTCTTTTTTGCTATTTACAACATCAAAAATCTTGTCATAATCACAAGGTACTCCTGCTAGGTCAACGCATATAATAGCTTTCGTTTTTTCTGTTATAGCTTCTCCTAATTTTTCATAATCCATTTGGTATGAACCTTCTGCTGTATCAACTAAAACTATCTTTGCTCCAACATGATGTATAACACTTGCTGATGCAGTATATGTATAAGCACTTGTTATAACTTCATCTCCTGGTCCTATTCCTAAAACTCTTAATGTCATTTCCATTCCTGCAGTGGCAGAGTTTAAGCATATAGCTCTATTTGTTGTGCAGTAATCAGCTATCTTTCTTTCAAATTTCTTAGTCTTTGGACCTGTCGTAATCCAACCTGATTTTAATACTTCTACAACATTATTTATTTCAACATCCGTTATATCTGGTGGTGAAAATGGAATATTCATATTTTATGCCCCCTTAAGTGATTTATCATTTGCTTCTTCCGGTCTTATATAAGTAGTAACTAATTCTCTCATTACGTTATCAATTAGATCTACTTCTTCCTTATCAACAATAGACTTTAAAATCTCTAAATGCATCTTGCATCTTTCTGAATCAAAGTCTATTGGTTTTCCAATAAATATCTTCTTATGATCAGTGTTAGTTAATCCTTCCTCTGACATAAGTAACTCTTCATATAACTTTTCTCCTGGTCTAAGTCCAGTAAACTTAATCTTTATATCTACATTTGGTTCAAATCCACTAAGTCTAATTAAATTATCTGCCAAATCAACTATCTTAACTGGATCTCCCATATCAAGAACAAATATCTCTCCACCTTTTGCCATAGCGCCTGCTTGTATAACAAGTTGAACAGCTTCTGGTATTGTCATAAAGTATCGTATAATATCTGGGTGAGTTATAGTTACTGGTCCACCTTCTTCAATTTGCTTTTTAAATAACGGAATAACACTTCCATTGCTTCCAAGTACATTTCCGAACCTAACTGCTACAAACTCTGTTTCACTTTTTTCATTCATAGTTTGTATTATCATTTCTGCTGCTCTTTTTGTTGCTCCCATTATATTAGTTGGGTTAACAGCTTTGTCTGTAGATATAAGTACAAATCTTTTTACTTTGTATTTATCTGCAAGTGTTGCTACGTTTCTTGTTCCAAATATGTTATTTTTTATAGCCTCACTTGGGCTTTTTTCCATAAGTGGAACATGCTTATGAGCTGCTGCATGGAATACTGCATCAGGTCTATACTTATTAAATATTTCATCCATACGCTTTTCTTCTCTAATCGATGCTATTACTGTTTTAAGATTTAATCTGCTACCATATTTTCTTATTAACTCTTGTTGAATTGCGTATGCGTTATTTTCATAATTATCAAGTATTATGAGTTGTTTTGGATTAAAGCTTGCTACTTGTCTACATAGCTCACTTCCGATACTTCCTCCTCCACCTGTTACTAAAACTACTTTATTTTGTAGATATTCACTCATTTCAGCTAAATTTACTTTTATTGGTTCTCTTCCTAATAAGTCCTCAATTTGAACATCCCTGATTTTTTTTATATCTACTTTTCCATCAATAATTTCGTATACACCAGGTATTGTTCTTAATTTACATTTTGTCTGTTTGCAAATTTCTATAATTTGTTTCTTTTCATGTTTACTTATTTTAGCAATTGCTATTATGATTTCATCAATATCATATTTTTCTACTAGGTCATGTACATCTTTTATATTTCCTAAAATAGGTATATTATGTATTCTTCTACCTTTTTTACTTACGTCATCATCTAATATTCCTATAGGTTTTTTTAAAAGTTGAGGATTATTTTTAAGTTCTTGTATTACCATCTCTCCTGCACTTCCTGCTCCTACAATAAGTACATTTGATGATTTTTCTTTCAAACCACTTCTTATTAAAACTCTTCTTCCCGTTCTATAAAGAAGTCTTGTTCCTCCTGTTAATGATATAGTTAATATCGTGTTTAAAATGTAAAAAGTTATTGAAAATTTTGTTCCCATAAATAGGTGTATTAAATAAGTTGTTATTACTGATAATGTACACGCAAATACTATTGCAATTAGTTCTTCTTCTCCCGCATATCTCCATAAGCTGTGGTAACATCTACACAATGATAAAGTTACTATACTTACAATTACATAAACTAAGATTGCACCCATAGCTATATGTTCCAAATAGTATTGTAAGTATATTATCCAAGTAGAAACTATAAATGATAACACTATACATGCTATATCTGTTCCAACTAAAATCAGTTGTCTCATTCTGTACTTACCTAATAAATTTTCTAATACACTTTCTTTCTTTGGGGCTGAAACATCAGTCTCCATTAAAACACCTCCCCCTTTAATATTTTTTAAATTTAATTATATTAATTGTAAAGTTTTTCCATTTTTTCCCGTATAATTATAAGAGTAAGGTTACTATAATCAACAAAAGTTTTTCTTACTTTCATAATTTCCAATTATATGCACTAAAATATTCGCCAATTTTAGTGCATATTGTCATTCCCCTATTTACGTTTATTTTTTTTACCTTTTTTACTTCTACTATGTGAACTTGATTCTTCGTAATAATAGTTGTAATAACCATAAGATCCATTCGAATCTTCAAATTTATTTAATACAACCCCTAGTAAGTTAGAATTAACTTTTGCTAATCGTTCTTTTGCTATTTTTACCATATCTACATCAACTTCTTTTGATGCCACTACTAATATAGTTCCATCTGCATATGTAGATATTATTCCTGCATCAGTTATTATTCCAATAGGAGGTGCATCTATAAAAATGTAATCATAGTAATCTCTTAATGATTCTATAAATGTTTTCATTTTCCTAGATCCCAGCATCTCAGATGGATTAGGAGGTATTTTCCCGCAACTAAGTACATCTAATCCTTTTATATCAGTTTTATGTACACATTCATCAAATGATTTTTGATTCGTTAATATCTCTGTAATCCCATGAGAATTACTAGCATTGAACATTCTATGAACTGTTGGATTTCTTAAATCACCTTCAGCTACTAGGACTTTTTTGTCCTCCATTCCCGCAAAACTTATAGCTAAATTTGCTATAACTGTACTTTTCCCTTCATTTTGTTGCGAACTTGTTACTACTATAGTTTTTACTTCTTGATCTAAGTTTGAAAACTCTATGTTCGTTCTTATAGTTCTATAGGCTTCTGATATAGGTGATTTTGGATCTTTTCTAGTTATTAGTTTACTTGTCATATTTATCTGCCACCTTTCTTCATATTTTCATTAGGTATAACTCCAAGTATAGGAAGTCCTAAATGTTTTTCTATGTCTTGAGGTGTTTTTATTTTATTATCCATATATTCTAGTAAAAATACTAAAAATAGTCCTATCATAACACCTAATACAGCAGCTATAGCTATATTCATTAATTTATTAGGTTTTATTGGTTTTTCAGGTGTAATAGCATGATCTATTACTTCAACGCTATTTGCTTTTGTTATTCTCTTGACTTCTTTTGTAAAAACTTTAGGTATAGCGTTCGCTATATCTCTAGCTCTTTTGGGATTTGTATCTTGAACTGTTATTGCCATTATTTGAGTGTCTTTGACTGGTGATACATTAATCATTTTGCTAACTTCTTCATAGTCCATATTTAAATCTAACTTATCTATTACTTCATCTAATACAGATCTAGATTTTATTATTTCTCCATAAGTTAATGTTAGCTTTTGAGTAACATTAAGTTGGTCTCCAGTTATCATATTGTCTGTTTTTTCATTTTGTTCTGTGTTTACAATCAATGTTGTATTTGCTTCATATGTTGGGCTTAGTACAAAAAAGCTTATTATTCCGCTTGTTAACATAGCAATTATAGTTATTAGTACAATTATCCAAGCCCTTTTTTTGATGATAAAAAAGTACTCCCTTAAGTCGATAGTTTCTTCCATTTTTCCCTCCACTTTCTGAATATTAACTTTTATTTTAAATTTTTTGTATGTTATCCTGTCGTCAAATATGTTACCATGTTTGTCGACAGTTTCTACAAACGATATCGTTTTATTACATATTTCGACGTTTTTGTAAAAATCTTTAGCTTTTTTTTCATATTTATTATTTTTTCTTAATTTTTATTCTTCTGTAATAGCTTGAGAGTCATTATTTTGCGAGCTATCAGTATTAGTATTTCCTCCATTTGTATTATTTCCGTTATTACTTTCAGTGTTATTATTGTTACCTTCGCTAGATCCATTATTTGAACCAGTATTATTATTGGTGTTATTATTGTTACTACTATTATTATTTGAGTTATTGTTATTATCCGGCTTATTAGTAGTATTGTTATTTGAATTATTATTGTGATTATTGCTTGGTTTATTTGGTTTTGGTGTAATTTGAGGTTTTTCTTGAATTTCTTTTTTAAGTTCTTCTTTTTTTACTTCAGAGCTACTTTTATCAATTTCTTTTTTAGTCTCTTCCTTTACGTTCGAAACAGTTTCTTTTTCAACCTTGTTATTTATTATTAACTTTCCATCTTCAATGTCAAAATTTAATAAATTAGCACTTTTTAAAAGGTGTGGAGAGAGATATAATTCTTTATTTTCGTCTATTGGTTTTGTATCTATTGGAATTTTATATCCGTTCATTTTTTTTTCTTCTAGTGGATAGTAATTTCCATCTACTTTTGCAAAAGATGATTTATTTTTAATTATTACTTCTTTTGAATTTACACTTACTTTTAATTCTTCTTTAGATCCTTTTACTTCTCCGCCTAGTTTTTTTACTAAAGTTTTAAAAGGAACGTAATCTTGTCCATTTTTTTCAATTATTTTTATTTCGTTTGCAAATGCAAGACTAGTTGTAGATAATGCTAGTACTGTTGTTAATGCTAGTATTTTTTTATTTTTCATATTGTACTCCTTTATAATTTTATATTTCTACTAATTCATTTTGTATAACTAAGCTTTTATTTTCTGATGTGTATTCCCAATTTGGTGCCTTGTTATTTTTACTATATGCTTTTATTTCTAACTTCTCTATTTTTTTATCTTTGTTTAAATCCTTTATTACTTCTCCTAAAAACTTCATTTGACTTAATGCTTTCCCAGGTTCTTTTATACTTTCGAGACTTAATAATACTTGAGTTTTTCCATCTACCTCTTTTATAGATTCTACTGTATAATACTGTGGTACGCTTTTAGGCTCTTCTTTTATTGTGTGGTATGTTTGGATTTCTACTTGTTGTTGATCTACTGCTTTGATAAGAGTTTGAATTTTATCTACTTCGTAGTTGAATTTCTTTGCTTTTTCTTTATCATCGAATATGTATATATTAAATTTTTTATTCATATCCTTTATTATATTTTTTGAAAGTTGTCCCATTTTCTCTCTATTAAAATCTTTTTTTTCTAAAACTACATATGTGCTTATTCCGTATTTTTCTTCTTGTTTTATTATTTCATAATCTTCTTTAGATATGTTTATTTCTGATTTAAAACTAGATACTCTAGATACGTAATGTTCTTCTTTTGACTTTAATTTACCTCCCATGAGTGTAAAACATAAAACTACAACCACTGTCAAGGAGCAAGCTATAGTTATAACTAGTTTTTCATTTTTTTTATAATTCATCATTATTCCCTCCTAATATTTATTCTCTGATATAATATAGCACTTACTTTTTTGTTTTTCCGGCTAAATTTGTCGAATTCTCAAATTTATATCTTTTAATCTATTTTACGGTTGTATTTATATTTTTTTAACATATAAAATTATATAGAAAAAACAAAAGCTACCTATTTGAAATAGATAGCTCTTGTTTTTTCTATTGTTGTGTATAATTTTTATAGTCAAATATGAATTTTTTAAGTTGTTCGTTATTATATTCTTTATCCCAAAGAATTACCCATCCTTTTTCTTTATTTAGTATCTTTCCATCTCTATGTCCTTCAAGAGGGAATTCAAGTTGTGAGAATTCTGTAAAGTTCATTTTTATAACTTTATTAGCTAGTTTAAATATTTCCATTGGAGGTATATTAGTTTTTGTATATCCTAATATAGTATTTCCTATTTCCATAAGATCTCCAGGATTACTTGATAATTTATTATATGCAGCTTGCATAACATTTCTTTGTCTGTTGTCTCTGTGATAAGCATCATCTGCATATCTTATTCTACTATAAGCTAAAGCTTCTGCTCCATTTAAAGTTTGCTTACCAGCAATATCTACCCCTGGAATATGACTTACTTCTTTGGATAATACATCAATCTCAACTCCACCTAAAGCATCTATAATTTTTTCAAAAGAGCTAAAACTTACAGCAGCATATTTATCAATTTTCAGTCCAAAGTTTTTATCTATAGTTTGAAGTAAAAGAGCAGGCCCTCCATAAGCATAAGCATGTGTTAATTTCTCTTCCCCATAACCTGGAATTTGTACATAAGTATCACGTGCAAGAGAAGTTATTCTAATATCATTATTCTTTTCATCGATAGTTAAAACCATCATAGAGTCGGATCTATTTCCCTTGTCTAGGTTGTTTCCATCCACTCCAGCTAATAGTATATTAGTTATCCCATCTTTATCATCTGCTTTTTCAATCTTATTTTTTACGTCTTTAGCTGCACTACTATCATAAATAGAGTTTAGCTTAAAATAAAAATAACCAAAAGCCACAAGTGGAGTAGCTATTATAAACACAACTAATCCTATGACTATTTTTTTTAAAGTACTCATAAAATCCTCCCTATACTAATTATTAATTTAGATATCCATATATTAGCACATATAAATATCGGTTGCTACTTATTTTTCTTTAGCAAAAAATAAAACCAAGGCTTTAATTTTCATCCTTGGTTTATTGATTACATTCTATAAGTATCTCTGTTCCTATTCCAACTTCACTTTTAATTTTCAATTTGTAGTTGTATAAATTAATTATTTGAGCTGCAATAGATAGTCCTATTCCAAAGCTATTATTATATTTTCTTGATTTATCAACTCTATAGAATTTATCTGTTATCTTTGGAATTTCTTCTTTTTCTATTCCTATGCCATTATCCTTTATAGATATGTACATTTTCCTTTTTTCTCTGTACACTTTTATTTGTATTTTCTTTTCATCTTTTTCACAGTATTTTATAGCATTATCTATAAATATTATGAAAAGTTGCTTAAAATGTTTCTTGTTCATATAAATATAAGCATCTTTTTCACACTCGAATTTAAAATCAACATCTTTTCTTATGACTTCAAAGTCATATATAATTTGATCGATTGAAGCTTCTAAGTTTATTTTTTCTATTTCTTCATCAACTATTGTTTTGTTGTCTAATTTTCCAAGTTCTAATAAATCATTTACAAGTTTTGTTAATCTATCTACTTCATCTAAACTTATTTTAAGCGATTTGTTGAGTGTTTCAGGATCATTTTTTCCCCATCTATCTAGCATCTTTAAATGTCCTTTTAATATTGTTAGAGGGGTTCTAAGTTCGTGTGACGCATCTTGAACAAACTGTCTTTGAACTCCAAATGAGTGTTCAACTGAGTCCATCATTTCATTGAATATTATATTAACTTTATCAAATTCATCTTTTGGATTTTGTATATATACTCTACTTGTTATTCCTTTTTCTTGTACCTCTTTCATAGTGTTGCTTAGGTTGTTTAATTTTTTTATAAACTGTCTTGATATATATATTCCTGCTATTAAGCTTATTATTAATCCTATTATCAACATAAAAACAATTATAAGGATTGTATTTTCCAGGAAATCATCATATAATTCACTTTCTCGCTCTAAGTACATATAGTATTTTTGATCACCTATATGCACCGGCGTTATTAAGCTTACCTTGTCGTTGTTTACGCTCAAAGATGTATCTATAATATATGAACTTGGTTTTTGATAATTGAAATGTTTAGGTTTTTCATCCATTGTATTTAAAATTTCTTTGTTATCTGAATTATATATAATAGCATTTAAGTTCATAGATTCTAAAATTTCTTTTTGCACTTCATCCGAACTGTTGTTGTTAAGCAAAATTTCTAATTCATTCGCTCTTGATTGAATTTCTTCTTTTTCATATTTTATAGTCCAAACTCTAAATACTATAAATTGAGATATATAAGTTATTAAAAATATTACTACTATAGATATAAATGATATAAGAGTCATTCTCCAGAATGTAGATAAAGATCTTAGTTTCTTTATAATCATCTTAAAACATATCCTACGCCACGAACAGTATGTATATAATCATCGTTTTTTAATTTTGATCTTAGATGTCTTATATAAACATCTACTACATTAGTTTCTGCATCGTAATCATATCCCCATACATGTTCTAATAAGTAGTCTCTAGTTAATACTTTATTTTCGTGTCTTATTAATTGAAGTAACAGTTCGTATTCTGTTGTAGTTAAGTTTATTACGTCTTCTCCACACTTAACTATTCTAGCTTCTATATCTATAGTTATATCTTTAAATTTCAAAGAACTTGCATTATTGTGGCTTAAATTAACTCTTCTTAATATTGTTTCTATTCTTGCTAAAAGTTCCTCTATTGCAAATGGTTTTACAATATAATCATCTGCTCCCATTTGAAGTCCAGAAACTTTATCCATAACATTATCTCTTGCTGTTAACATTATTATAGGTGTGTTTTTTGATTTCCTTAAACGTCTACAGACTTCTAGCCCGTTTAAAGTTGGTAACATTAAGTCTAATATAATCATATCATAATCTTTTTCTAAGGCCTTTTCTAAGCCTTCTTTTCCATCATTACACATTTCAGTTTCATATCCTTCATGTGATAATTCCATATTTATAAATGATGCTATATTTTCTTCATCTTCTACTATTAATACTTTGTACAAAAAACTCACCTTCTTAATATATTTATTAATCCATATTACTTGTACCTTGTTTTACATTTTCATTATCTATAGTTTCACTCTTTTTATCTGAGTTAGAATCATAGTTTTCTATATCTACTACTTCACCAGTAACAGAATCAACCTCTACTTCTTTTATTGTATTATTTTTATCTTTTATTTTAAACTCATACACTATAGACATACTATCATCATCTATTTCTTTATCTACCCCAATAACTTCACCTTGTACCTTTTTTAATGCAATATTTTTCAACTCTTCTTCTGAGTATTTACTCTTAGACTTTATTTCATTATAATTATAACTTTTTTCATCATCACTGTCATAATCTTTATCATCTTTTTCATTATGATTTTCCATATCTATTATAGCCCCAGTCTTTGAATCTAACTCTATTTCATTTAACATATTGTTTTTATCTTTTATTTTAAACTCATAAACTACAGACATATTATCATCATCTAAATCTTTTTTAACTCCAACAACCTCTCCTGGAATTTGTTTTAAAGCTACCTTTTCTAATTGTGTTTGTGAGTAGTTTTCATTTGACTTTACATAAGCATAAGCTGCACCTGTACCTAAAACACTCAATCCAATAGCTCCACTTATCGTTAAAACCGCAAACTTCTTAAGCTTTCCTTTATAAGCCTTCAGATTTTCTATCTTATTTATTACATCTTCCTTTTTCATAATCAATACCTCCATAAAATTTTAATTTTTACTATGAGCTTATTATATACAGCCATCATGAAAACTACTTTAAACAGGCATTAACTTAACATAAAAATAATATTAAAATTTTTTAATGTTATAAAAAAAGACTGAGCTATACTTGGGCTCGGGATTGAATTTTATGTTGCAGCGACATTCTTTTTCATACCACAAAAAAAGACTGGTTTTATGTTTTTGGCTCGGGATTTGTGCTGTATGTTGCCGCGACATTTACAAGCATATTCCCAGCTTGTATGGAGCAAAACATACACACAAATCCCGAGCCCACAATAACCCAGTCTCTAATCATACTTAAGTTTATTTTCTACATATACTTTATCTTGCCAAAACATATCATTCACTAAAGTATTACTTACTTTTATATTAATATTATTGTTATCTTTACCTATAAATAACTTCCCATCTCTTGCTTTATTTTTTTCAATATTCTCTTTGTCATTTACATACTCTTCAAATTTAACCCATTTAGTCCCATTATCTGAAGTGTCTTCATCAATCCATACCTGAACTTTTTCATAATTCATAGGTACAATTTCTTCTACACCATATAAACCTTCTGTAAAATAGTTCATAGAAAAATCCTTATTACTAGATATATCAGTTTTTTCACCTCTTAAATAAAAAGGCATAGAAGTTTCCATGTTTCCGTTTAAATCCACTGTATATTTATGATTTTGACTACCTGAGTTTCCAAGTATCGATATAGAAAATCTATCATTGCGATTTGCATCACTATCTTTAGCTACCGTCCAATTCCCATTTTTATCTTTCTTTACGATTTCTTTTCTTATAGTTACCTTTCCCATTTGATAAGGTATGTCAACTACAGGCTTATTAAATACTTGTTCTTTATCACTTCCATTTATAGGATCTTTATATTTAATTTCTGCATTTGCATTTGTGGGAATTTTCTCACCCCCAAAGTATGAATCTTTAGTTGAAATATCAAAACTTACTTTAACTCCCCCTGTAAGTTTTCCATTTCCAGCTTTTTTATTTGCAATAATATTACCTATTTTAAACGTTATTTCATCTTCGCCTTTTGAGTTTTTGGATACAACAATATTTTCAGGTGGTATCTGTATTTCATTTCCATCTAAATCTGTTATCTTCCAACTTTTATCTACTATATTAAACTCTTTTGAAACTATATCATGTATAACAGATTCTTTAGCTACTGAAGCATTAATATTTTCTTTTATTTCATTACTTATATCATTAAATATTCCATTTATACTATTTAAATCTTGAGTATAATATTTATCTTTATATTCACTTGGGTCTACTACATTTTGAATAGTTTTTAAAAAGTTTACAGCTTGACTTTTTTCGCTTTCACTAGCATTAGTAAATAATCCTACACTATAAAATTTAGTATCTTTATATCTAGGATTATTATTTACCTGTATAGTCTCTGCAGTTGAAATATTTGGATTTGGATTATATCCAATTCCCCCAATAGTGACTTGTGTAGGAGCTCCATATCCTGTAAAGTAGTTATAGTATTCTCTTTGTGCGTTTTTAACATGTATGTCATATCCTGTATATCCCCATTGATAAGACTCTGATGGTAGTCCATCTGAAAAAAATACTATATATTTTTTTGCATCTTTTCTTGATTTATTGCTACTTAACATATCTTGAGCTCTCCATATACCATCTTGAGTATGAGTTCCTCCACCTGATGGTATATTTTTAATAGCTTGATTTATTGTATTTAAATCAGATGTAAAGTCTGTTTGAAGATCAGAACTTCCACCTCTCACATTATATTTACCAGAGTTATAATAGAAGTTAGCTACAGATATTTTAACTTGATCATCATTACTTCCATTTAAAATATTTTTGCTTAAATTTTTAGCTGCAGATTTCACTTTATTTATTTTATCATTCATACTTCCTGATGAATCTATTACAAGCACTATGTCAGCTTTTTTAGAGTTTTCAATTGATCCTTCCCCTTTTGCTTCTAACGTTATATTATATGTTCCATTGTTATTTGATTTAGCGCTTTTATTGATTTCTAAATTTTTATTACCTTGGCATCTTTCAGTATTTTGTGTTGTTTGTGGTGCTGATTTATATTCTGCTTGTATAGCTTCTGGATTTACTTTTTCTATACCTTTATCTAAAGTAACTTTAGTATTAGGAAATTTTTCTATTGCTTCCTGTTCACTATTTTCTAATTTATATCTAATCTCTGATTTTAAATTTAAAGATTCAGTTTCACGTTTTTGAGCATTATCTTTTAGTTTTGCTTCAAAAGATAAATCTACTTCTTCTGAAGATATATCTCCTAAGTTAATGCTTATACTATCTTTAGATTTTGTTACTTCACCTTTTATATTTTCCTTTTCTTTTATTCCATTTACGGAAATATTATCTGAGCTTATTTCAAAGTTATCAGATATTTTATTTTCAAAAGATGTATTTTTAATATTTACATCTTGTTCATTTCCTTTTATTTTTAAATTAACTTTCAACTGTGTATCTGATATTTTTTCAGTACTTTGTTCTAACAAAAGTTTATTATCCGCTGTATTTACTGGAGCTTCGCTTGTTGTTTCTTTTATAGTTAAGTTATTTTTTTCTTGAGCATATGAAGTAGATTTTCCTTCAATATTTCCTAAGCTTGTTATAATTACCATTGTTAGTACCATTATAAAAGATACTAATCTATTTTTTTTCATTTAATGTTCCTCCACACTCCTTGCATAAAAATATTTACTTTTTAGAGTTTTTGTTTTTTCTACTCATTAATAAAAGTAAAATACTAGTTAACCCTAATATTACATATATAAAAATCCCATCTTCTCCTGTTTTTGGCGATTCGCTCCTCATATCATTTTCATCTGATCCTAGATTATTTGGAGATTGATCTGTTTTATTTGTGTTGTTAGTTTTATCTGATTTATCTACAGTTTCTTTATCATTATCATGGCTTTCATCTTCACTTCTAACTGCTGTAAATATCCAATCTATTTGAGCAGATTTATTTTTATATTCATTTCCAGTAGATGCTCCATCTAATTTAACTTCTGCAATAAGATTTTCTTCCTGCCCTGGATTAAATACTCCTAAACTAATACCTTTGGTTAATTTATCTTCTCCATTAACGGCTTCATCATATATAACTTCATCTTTATATGAAATTCTTAAATCTAGCTTATCTAAAAGATCATATTCTTCTTTTGGGCTTACTCGCTCTGCCCTTAAGAAAAGTTCGTATGGATATTTATGCTTATTTTTAATTTCTAAAGTTCTTCTTATATAATCTCCTGGAATCATGTTAGGATGTTGTAGAAATAAATCATCATCAGGTATGTATACTAATTCATTCGCATTTCCCAATAATTGAACATTAGGTGGAGCCAATGTATCTGCATCCACCTTTATAGTTGTTATTATTGAAAGAAGTGAAGTGACTACTAAAATTTTTCTTATAAAGTTTTTCACATTCTCACTCCTTTATAGATTTTTTAATTTTAATCTTAGTTATTTTTATTTGGCTCTTTAGCATCCGTTGCAGCTACAACCCCTTGTTTTTGTAATTCATCGAATTTTTCAAGTAATCCACTATCTTTAGCCCAATCTTTATATGCATCATTTGAAGCTTGTATAGAAGTAGCATCAACATCTATGTCAAAACCTAATCCCCTATACTCATTTCCCGATTCCTTATCTAATGTTACAGAGTCAAGTAATGTATTAGTCCATCCTTCAGGTCCTATTTTTCCAATGTAGTAGTAGTATCCATCTTTTCCAGCAAACCAAGTTCCATTAGTTTTACTTTCATTTAATTTTTTAGTGAAGTTTAACTTTATTTTATCAATCTCTAATTTTTTTCCATTTACTTCTTTTATTTCTTTTCTAACTTCATTTCCACTACTATCTTTTGTTACTTCTACAAATTTAGGTGTAAGCTTAACTCTTACAAATTGATCATATGTTGTGGTATTACTTACTTGTACATCTTTGTTTACTTCATCTCCTGGAAGCATGTTTGTAGGTTTTTCAAATTCCTCAATTATTTTTATTCCACTACCATTATTATCGCTATTTGATGCTGTATTAAAAGTATTTGTTGCTTTATCTTGAGATGTAAACCATGCAAGTGTTCCCCATATTACACCTACTGTCAGTACTCCTGATACTGCTAACGCTTGAACTTTCTTATTCATTTTATTCCCTCCAAAATTAAATATTTACTCAATCTATGTAATCAGCACTTACTGTTACAGTTGTTTTATGCATCCGCTTTTTCTCTTTCTTTATTTTGTCTTTCTTCTTCATCTATAGATTTTAGTTTTTTTCTAAGGTTGCTACCTATAGCACTTAATGCTGTTATTGCAAATATTCCTACTATAATTAGTGATAGGTGTGACTTCATCCATGACATAGCCATTCCAACCTTCGGTATACATTTAACAACTTTACCTATAACTGCGTTTGATTCTACTGGATTTTGATCCTGCACATTATTTGCATCACCTTGTGTTATGTATTTTATTCCTGCTCCATCTTTTATAATTTCTTTTACTCTGTGTGTCGTTATATTTCCTGAATTTTGACTTTTAAATGTTATTACATCCCCTACATTTATTTGTTCAGGTTGTAATTCTTTCGCTATTACTAAATCTCCAACCATTATTGAAGGTTGCATACTTCCTGTCATTACTGTAAAAAATTTATGCCCCATTATTGTTGGCTGTTTTCCCTCTTTTACAGACTTTACCATAATAAATGATATGGATAATAAAGATATTAGAACTACATAAAAAAGTATATTTCCTAATTTTTTTAACATTACTTTGTTTTCCATAGTATATTCTCCCTGAAATTTTTTTACCTAGTACATAAATTTTCTAGTATTTTATGTATTCCTTGATTTTCAATATTGTTCCAAGTTTTTTTATATGCATCCTTTGTAGCTTGTACAGCCTCTGCTTTTACATCTACTATTAAAGTTTTATTTTTATATCTTTCTTTTAATTCTTCCGGAATGTTTGCGCTTACTGATTTTAATATTTGTTTTGTTTCTTTGTCCTTTGCAACTATTGTGTTGTAGTAATAATAATTGTCGTTGCCATAGATCCATTTATTATTTTTTATTATATTTTGATTTGCTGTTATATTATTAGTTTCATAGTTTAAAGTTACTAAATTAGTATCTCCTGGCCATGTATTTCCTTTTTCATCCACCCATCTAGGAATTATGGATACTCTTATAAGTGCTGGTGATGTACTATTATTTTTTATTTTTACTTCTTTGCTATATTCATCTCCATTCCAATCTTTAGGCGGTGTAAAATTTTCACTTACTTCTATATTTATATCCCCCAAATTTAATGTATTGGTCACTTTATCTTTGGATGTCAAACTTGCATATGATATCTTTTGAACGGTGACTATACATATTAATAAAAGTATAGATATTGCTCCAACTTTAATTCTTTTTCTACTCATTTAACTCTCCTTAATTTATCATAGTAACTAAAAATTTATTTCGATTTATTTTATAGATCCTCCACAAATTCTCAGTAAATACAACATTTTCAGCATAAAAAAGGCTATTTAAATGATAAAAGTAATTTTATACTTATATCTTTAAATAGCCGGTTGCACTATTAGCTCCATATGTTTCAAGTGCCCATTTACAAAACATATTTCATAGCCTCTATATTTAAACCTATTAGATTCCTTATTAATTTATTCTTCTTTTTTATTATACTGAAAAATATTCCCTAAAACACCCTAAATCGTTTTCTATTTTTTTACATTTTATTTAATTAATTTGCTATTTATATTGTTTTTCAACTTTTTTAATTTATATATTAAATATTTTTAATTTGAAAAATTAAATTATACATCATTGCGACATTTTCGCTATTTTTTTGACATAAATTGATAAGCTAATATTCATTTTAATTTATTGTAATTTTGAAGAAATATCCAAAAAAAGACTGAGTTATCAGTTCAGTGTGGGATTTGTGAGTATGTTGCAGCGACATTTCTATATTATCTCCACAAAAAAAGACTGAGTTGTAGGTTTGAATGGGATTGAACTTTATGTTGCAGAGACATTTATCTTTTATCTTATCAAAAAAAGACTAGGTAATCAGTTAGGCGAGGGATTTGTGTGTATGTTGTAGCGACATTTACAAGCATCTTCCCAGCTTGTATGAAGCAAAACATATCACAAATCCCAAGCCCCCAAATAACCTAGTCTTCAAACTACTTCCATGGCAAGGATTCGTTTTTTAATTATTTAGCAGTATAACCTGCATCTAGAAGCATCTTAACACACGCTTCTCCTTTTCCTTCAGCAACAAGAACTATAGGCCCCGTACATCCCATACCACTTTCTGCATAAATTCCATTTTTCCATAAAACTTTAACCGCATCTTCTAAATCCATTATATCTACACCAGATATTTGATGAGTAACAACTTCTTTTGCCGGCATAGCTACTTCCTCATCATTATCTTTCTTAACTTCTTTTTTAGTTAAAGCAGCTATAATATCGTCATATTTAGCATTTTTAACATTTTTAAATTCATCTTTTGATACCTTAGTAACATCACCTTTAACAACGTCATAAGCGTATCTTAATGCATTTGCAACAACTGGAGAACCAGATGCTCTAGATAATATTAATATCTTTCTATCATAGTCTTCTCCTACACCAGGACCATATCCAAATCCTTGAGCTTCATAATCTCCACCAGTAGTAAATGAAGAGAATACTTTCATAAATATATTTCCACTTAAAGTATCAGTAACCATAACATCTGGAGCACCACATAATAAGTCATTTCCTCTCATTACGCAACCACCATCTGCTCTAACTGATTCAGCAAAAGATATATCATACCCATTTGCTTGTAAGTCTTTTAAAGCTTTTTCTACTTGTCTAGCACCATCAACATTTAATATACCAACAGTAGGATTTTTTATTCCTATAGACTTAGCTGTAGATATACCGTAAACAGCATTTCTAACCATAGCTTCTATTCTGTTTGTTGCACTTGTTCCTGTAGTAGTAGCAAGTATCATTTCTTTTCCTCTACCTGGAGTTATAACTCTACCAACTGTAGAAACTCCTATAGGGAAATTGTAATGCATAGTTACGCAAGCATCTATGTAACCTGAATCTAATAGTTCTTCCATTTTAGAATGCATTTCGCTTTCTTCATTAACTTCAACAACCTCAAGTTCAGTTTCAACTTTAGGTCCTATTAAAACTATATCAAATAAATTTGACTTAGCTAGGTGAGCACCTTTAACTAAATTTTCAGTTCCATGCTCACTACCTAATGTAGTCAAACCAATTCTAACTTTTTTACCAAATTCGCCGCTTTCAATAGCATTTGCTATATCTAAAAAAGTTTCGGCTATAATCTTTTTAGGCATAACCATATCTCCCCTCAAAATGAATTTTTATAAAATTCTATACGTCTTCTATTCCTACTCTTCTATTAACATATCTTGAGCTAATTTTTTCATAGATTCAGCTATAATTTTCTTGATTTCTTCTTTAGAAACTGCAGCTGCTTCTTCCTCTACACCTTGATTTCTCTCAACTATGAAAGAAACTCCATCGAATAAGTTAGTCATTCTTCCTAAGAATAAACTTCCCTTACCAACTACCATAGCTCTGTTTTTATCTCCAGAAGTTAAATCATCTATACCAAATCCTATATATGGAACTCCTGAAGGTATATGTCCTTGAGTTGGAGCCCAACCTGGTATACCTTTTTCGCTTACAAAGTTCTTTAATTCTTTCTTTTCTAAGTCTCCACGCTTAACAGCAAGAGCACCTATCATTTTATAGTTAGCTTCTGGAACATCCCCAGCTCCAGCAGGCTTAGTTATATCTGGGTTTTGCATTTCAACTGAGTAAACATCAACATCAGTTATTTTTAAGTTAGCTCTATCAAGTCCACTAGTTATTAATGCAGTCATAACAGCTTGTGGAGAAGATCCAGTTCCAACACTATGTTTTCCTGTTAAATCAGTTCTTATTATTGGATTAACTCCATCATTTTCAGAAACTAAAACAGCGAATCCTCCAACAACGTCTTCTAATACTGGAAGACCTTTTTTAACGTGGTCTTTAGCATTCATTCCAAGTTTAGCACTAGCTCCACCTGCAACTACCATAACATTTTTATATATTCCTGATTTAACAAGTGCAGCAGCATTTATTAAAGCATGAGTAGGTCCAGCACAGAAACCTCTTGTATCTGATCCTGAAGCATTTTGAAGTCCAGCCATTTCAGCTATAGCCTTAGCAAAGTTTCCTCCACCTCTTTGGTTCATATCTCCACAAGCTTCTTCTGAACATTCTATTACATAATCTATATCCAATGGATTAACATTTTCTTTTCTTATTAATTGTACTGCAGCAACAACTCCTGAAGCTTTTACAACTAAGTTTTCAAACATTGTATGTGCGTTTAAGTTAACGTCAACATCATGAGCTCTCTTAACATATCCAACTAATTGATCATTATGGTATAATCCTTCAGCATGGTGTGAATCTATTAATTCATTTGCATCATCTATATTATCACCTTTAAGCTTTCCAAAGAATGGAGCTAGCTCTGGGTAGTTCTTTTCAAAGTTAGGTCTTATATTATTAACGAAATCTTCTTTTAATTTAACTAAGTCAAAAGCATCGCATATTTGCATCATTGCTAAAAATTCATCTTGTGGCATTATTTCTCCACGCTTACCATCTCTTTTTCCTTCCATTTTGTATTCGCACCATGGAAGAGCTATTTCTCTTAATTCTTCTGGTCTGTTGTTTCCTATGTAAACTTGGTTTGGTATATAATTTACTACTTCTTCATAACTTCTTATATGATTAGTAACTTCTTTTAAAAATTCTGATTCTGGATGTGTTTCTCTCTCAACAGCACAAGTAGTACCATTTTTAACTATCATATCTGGTGTGTGAACTAAAATATAACTAGCACCTTTTAAAACTGGAAATGTCATAATATTTACCCCCAATGTATATATGTTATTATTTTTACTTGAATTCTATTATGATAAAAGACTGGATGACTTTATAAAAAATAGGTGGGCAAAATAACCCACCTATTTAGTTTTAACTTTATTTAATTCAATATTAAGCGTTAGCCATTATATCCTTTAAAGTTATATCTTTTTCAAATACTGTTTGACCATCAACTTCAGTAGCTAATGCAACTAAGCATTTTTCAACTAATTTTCTTCTTAAAGCTTTTTCCTCAGCTGGATCTAACTTAGGATTACCAAGAGGATGAGGTATAGCTATAGCTGGAACTATTCTGTTAGCTCCAACAGTTAAAGATATAGGTACTACTGTACAGATATGAACAACTGGAAGACCAGCTCTTTCTATCTCTTTTACCATCGTTGCACCGCAACGAGTACAAGTACCTCAAGTAGATGTTAGTATTACAGCGTCAACACCTGCAGCTATTAACTTTTGAGCGTATTCAGCAGCAAACTTCTTAGAACTTGCAACAGCAGTTCCGTTACCTGTAGTTGTATAGAAGAACTCATGTAAAGAACCTATAGCTCCTTCTCTTTCTAAATCTCTTAAAACATCTACTGGTAAAACTCTATCTGAGTCTAAGTTACAATAAACTGGGTCGAATCCACCATGAGCAGTTTCGTAAGTTTCTTCAGTTAAATCGTTAACTCCTGCTATAGAATATTCACCGTATTTAGATGCAGAAGAAGATTCTATTCTATCTGGATTTCCTTTAGGAACTATACCACCAGAAGTAACTAGAGCTATTTTAGCTTTAGATAAATCTTTTATAGCTGCTTGTGGATCAACTCTATCAAAGTTTGGCATTGGATATTCAGTTACGAAATCCTCACCTTTTATTTTCTTTAATAACATATCTACAGCTCTCTTAGAACCTCTTTCTTTAGCGAAGTAGTTAACTCTTACTCCTCTTTCTATATAACCTTCTTCAGCTGGAGATCCTATTTCTTCTCCATTAGCTAACTTCTTAGCTAATGTAGCTATTTTTGGAAGAGCCTTTCTCATACCAGCAGCAGAGTCAGATGTTGATACTATATATAAATCTTTTTTGAACATATCTGCTCCTGGATTTTCAATGTACATTCCTGTTAAAGCTGGTATATTTAATTCGTCTTTTACGAATTTAGTTATTGTTCCTGCAGCAACCCCGTATCTTCCTGCATTGAACGCTGGTCCAGCTATAAATAATTGTGGTTCGAAGCTCTTAACCATTCCTAATACTTCTTGGCTAGCAGACTCCATGTTTTCTCCGAAATAGCTATCTCCACAAACTACAGTTCCAACTATTTCTATTTCATCCCCTAATAACTTGTTTAATTGTAAACTTATTGGAGGTAATTTTTCAGCTATGTGTGGTTTCGTATCAGCTTTTTCTTCCCCTCCAATTCCTGCGAAGAATTGGTTTACGTAGTGAACTACTTTTATCTTTTCCATCTTTATCTCAACCCCTTTTGATTTAATTAGGCATTATATTTGCAGAATTGACCTCTTATATCGCTCATTTCTTCAACTATTTCATCAACTTCAAGAACCATTTCCATCATACTTATTTGATCTTCGTAAACTGATTCATCAAATAATTCTTTCACTTCTGGTTCAACAACATGATAAACAGCTAATCCTAACTCAACACCAGCAAGTGGTCCAGCGAAAGTTGGATCTCCAGCAGTTACTGTTTCAGCTGCAAGACCTGCAGCTTCGGCTTCAGCAGCACCTAGTAAAACCACAACATTTTCAGCACCGAATTTTTCAGTAGCATCTTTAACTCTGTTTTGGTTTTCTAAGTCCATAGCCCCAGCAGCAGTTCAGACAAAACATTCTGTTGAAGCAAAAACTATTTCAGTATTTTCTACAGTGTTTACACACTCTTCTATCGCAGGTCCCGGAATTCCGTCACGGTCACCTATGATTATGATCTTTTTATTACTTAATAAGCTCATAATATATCTCCTTTTCCCATTTATTTTAATATTGTCATTTTAATACCTTTTTAAATTCTCATTGCACTCACTTCTATATTTATTCTTATCAGCTATATTATAGAAAATAATTTTTATGACAATTGTAGCGAAGTGATATTTGTATATTGTTGACGAAACACTTAAAGTCCGCAGGACTTTGTGTAAACGAAACAATATCAAATGTCACGAAGCGACTATTCATAATATTTTTTCTTAATACCCCTTAGCTGTTAAGAATCCGAATCCTGTTTCATTAGTAGCTCCAGTTATTACTTGTATCTCAGCTTCTATAGATCCATCTTCTCTTAAAGATCCAGCAGCTCCACCAGCTATAACATCAGCAACTTCAACGTGTCCTATAACTCTATCCATCTTAGGTAATACAACAACTTGGTTAGCATTTCCACCAGTTACAACAGCATTAGCTTTAACATCAGCATCAGCTAATGATTGAGATGCTCCATCTCTACCAGCATACTCATCTGTAACTATAACAGTTTTAACACCTTGACCTTCTATTTTCTTGCAGTTCATTATAAGGTCTGTATCTGGGTTACCAAATCCTTCTTGAGATACTATTACAGCATCTAAGCCTAATTGTTTACATAATTTAGCAGTCCAGTTAGAAGATCTTTCTTTATCTGCTAAGTATACGTTTTCATTAGTTATAATAACTCCTACAAAGTTTATTTCTTTTCCGTGTTGTAGATATAAATCTTCAACTACTGAGTTATTCATGTGTACATAACTTGGGTTTTTATCACAAGCAGAAACACAGTTACCACTTACTATAGCTCCGTCCATTAATTCAGTTGGGTATAATAATGTTGGTACTATTTGCTTAGCGTCAACTCCGTAAACATATGTGTCATGTAATAATCCTTGAGTTTGAAGCATGTATACATATCCTACTTTAGGAAGTTCTGGATACTCTGCTACTGACTCTAATAATGGCTTAGTTTCGTACTCTACAACTTCATCTGGAGTTAAGTTTCTAGCAACTTCTCCTAAGTATGTAGCAGCTTTGAATCCTATCATTCTAACAGCTCTTTCGTGATCGTATTGCTTTAAACCATCTATTGGTTCAGCTATAACAACAACGTTGTTTAACTTAGAGAATGGTGTATATTCAGCTCCAGGACCAGTCATATCTATTATACCTTCTTGGAAACCAACTATTTTACCAGTTGTTACAACTCCAACATTTTTAAGTGCATGAGTTCTACCTTCTCCAACAGTGTCAACTTTTGATATAACTCCTGGGAATATTCCTCCATTACCATCAACTTTTACTCTCGGTTCTATAACGTCTTTAACTGGTATTATTCTAACGCTTTCCCCTGGACGAACTATATCTAAATCTATTGATTTTATATGTTCATCTCCACCAATTTCTTTTAACATCTCTTCTTTGTTGATGTATAATACTGAATCTTTAACTTCTGTTACTGCTCCAAATTGTACATCTTTTATAAAGATTTTCCCTAACTCAAGACGCATATTGGCACCCCCTAATTTTTTGAACTTAATTTATTTTAACGGGGAATTGAATCCCCATTAATTACTTATAAGTGCTTCTTTATCATAGCTTCTATATTAGAAACTGTAGCATCATCTTTTGTTACTTCATCTATTTTAGCTCCATCTTTGTATATAGCTATAGTTGGAAGACCTAAAACCTTCTCTTTTATAGCAACTCTTCTAGCTTTAGTTATATCGAATTTACAGAACTTTATGTTTTCCCCATATGCTTCTGCAAATTTTTCTATATCTGGAAGTAATGCTTTACAAGGCTCACAACCTTGACTCCAGAAATCAACTAATACTAGCCCTTCTGCTTCTAATACTTCTGGATCGAATGTATTTTTTTCTAATGCTATCATTTCAGTATCCCCCTTATTGGAATTTATATATTTTAATATATTTTTAATATATTAATAGCTATTTTAATTTAAGTACCGTTCACTAAGTAATGTTTAATTTGATAAACATCATCCCCCGATAACCTTGTTAAACGTACTTTTTTATTAGCAATTAGTAACTTCTTCTTCGAAGTTTGCTTCTACATATCTTTCAGCTGTTACTGCAGCTATAGCTCCATCAGCTGTTGCTGTAACAACTTGTCTTAATGATTTAACTCTACAATCTCCTGCAGCAAATACACCTGGTATATTTGTTAACATATTGTCATCTGTTTTGATGTATCCATAGTCATCCATATCTACTTTACCTTTGAATAACTCTGTTTGAGAATCAAATCCTACGAATATGAATATTCCCATAGTTCCATCTTCTTCATCAGCGAAGTATTCATTAGTTTCACCTGTTTGAGTATTTCTAAATACTACTGATTCAACTAATCCATCACCTTTTATTTCATCTATAACTGTATCTAATAAGAATTCTATTCTTTCATTAGCTCTTGCTTTATCTTCTATAGATCTAGCACATCTTAAACCTTGTCTTCTATGAACTATAGTAACTTTTCTAGCAAACTTAGTTAAGTATAATGCTTCTTCTATAGCACTATCTCCTCCTCCAACTACGAATACTTCGAAATCTTCGAAGAAGTCAGCGTCACATGTAGCACAGTAAGAAACTCCTTTACCTGTTAATTCTTTTTCTCCTGGGCATCCTAATTTTTTAGGAGTAGCTCCAGTAGCTATTATAACAGTTTTAGCTCTGTACTCGCCTTTTTCACCTTTTAATACTTTTATGTTTCCTTCTAATTCAGTGTCTACTATAGAGTCTCTAACTATTTCAGCACCGAATTCTTTACATTGCTCTACCATTCTAGCTATTAAGCTTGGTCCAGTAGCATTTTCAACTGATCCTGGATAGTTAGCAACTTCATGAGTTATAACTATTTGTCCACCAGTTTTTCCTTTTTCAAGTATTAAAGTCTTCATTTTAGCTCTTGCGCCGTAAAGACCAGCTGCAAGACCTGCAGGTCCACAACCTATTATGACTATGTCATATAAATTTTCCATTATCTCGACCCCCTATTTTTATTAATATATATACACCAAAGTTTATACATATTGTATTCTTTGGATTGTATTTCTCATTATATCAAAATCAATTACTCTGAAATCGTCTAAAACTTTTTCAGTCCACATAGGAGTTAACTTGTTGTTTTTAAATTTTTCTGCTGTTTCTATGGCTTCTTCTATTAAGTTTAATGAATTTGTGTCTAGAGATTTCCCCTTTTTAATTATGACTGTACGATATGGTGTTTCATTGGGTTTTACGCTCCCATATAGCGGATGTGATAATAATTCATACCCCTTATGAACTAAATCCCTACATTCCTTTAATGTTCCTATATAGTCAGTGTCTAACATTATAACTTCTTTGTCAGTAACGTTTTCCTGAATCATAGGATTGTTAGTGATTATTAACATTTGTCTACACTCACTTTCAAAATTTCTTTTGTTAAACTAAAAAACAGGAAACTAAGTCCCCACTTAGTTCCCTGTCAAAATGTCTTTCAGAGATCCGTCCAGTTAAAGTCCTTTCACCTGAGAATTTCATTTAAATCCTTTTGGGATGAATTTAAATTTGTCCCTTCGGTCATCTCTAATTTCCCCAAATTAGAGACCGTCTCCCTTAACCTTCAAACGGTTTAATTTTTAGTTTTGTCTTTGCCCCTTAGGTGCTTTTCTTAATTACATTATATCTAGCTTGGTAAATATATACAATACTTTTTCAAATATTTTTTTATGTTTTTTTGTTGATATTGTCCATTTTTTGTCAAACCGTTGGTATAGCTATAATCTTTTTATTAACTTCTTTCCATAGATTTTATCTATTAAGTTAATTTTCTAACTTTCAATTTATATTTATTCTAATTTCTTTTAAGTATTCCTTTTTTATGCCTTTATTTTTTAATTTTTTTTAACCATATCATAGGTTAAACAAACAGGTTTTTTTGTTCGTGGATCTTCAACAATTTCTGCATCAATATTGAAAATTTCTTTTAAATTTTCTTTTGTCATAACATCATGAGCTTCACCTTCACATACAATTTTACCTTTTTTGATTCCTATCATATGATCTGCAAACCTAGAAGCATTGTTTAATTCATGAATAACCATTACAATAGTTCTTTTTTCATTTTTATTTAATTCATCTAATAACTGTAAAATTTCTAATTGATGAGCTAAATCTAAATATGTTGTAGGTTCATCTAGTAATAATATATCTGTTTCTTGTGCAAGAGCCATTGCTATCCAAGCCCTTTGTCTTTGTCCTCCAGATAAATCATCAATATTTCTATCTCTAAATTCAGATATTTTTGTAACTTCCATAGCCCAACTTACAATATCCTTATCTTCTTTATTTATCTTTCCAAATCCCTTTTGATGAGGAAATCTACCATAAGATATTAATTCCTCTACAGTAAGTCCGCTTGGAGCTTGTGGATTTTGTGGAAGTACTGCCATTTCTTTTGCGATATCTGTTGGATTTTCCTCATGAAGATTTTTACCATTTATATAAATACTTCCGCTCTTTGGATCTATTATTCTTCCTATAGTTTTTAAAATAGTAGATTTACCACATCCGTTAGCTCCTATTATTGTAGTTATTTTTCCTTTTGGTATATTTAAATTTAAGTTTTTTACAATATCTATATTTCCATAAGATATGTTTAAGTCCTTAGTTATTATTGAATTCATAATTTTTACCTCTTTCTAATCTGCTAACATTAAATATATAAAGTAAGGTACACCTATTATAGATATAACTATTCCTACTGGTATTTCTATTGGTGCTAGTAAATTTCTAGATACAGTATCAGCTGCTAATATAAGTAATATTCCTATTAATGCTGATATAGGTACTAATCTTTTATGTTTAGGTCCAACAAGCTTTCTAGCAATGTGAGGTGAAACTAATCCTAAAAATGAAATACTTCCAGCTACTGATGTTGCAACTCCTGCTAATATAACGGCATAAGTTATTAGCTTTTTTCTTTCCTTTTCTACATTAACACCAAGCCCTGTAGATATTTCATCTCCTAAATTTAATACATCTAAGTATCTTGATTTATATATTGCAAGAAACATAAATACTATTATAAAAGGTAGTATTGCTAGTACATACTTCCAGTTGCTGCCCCATATACTTCCTGATGTCCATGCCATTACTCTATTAAATTCTTGAGTAGTAAATTTCAATTGGAAAATCGTCATTATAGATGTAAATGCTATATTTATACCTATTCCTATTAAAAGTAACCTTTGAGCGCTAATGCCATTTTTAAATGCTAATACATATATTAAGAAGGCTCCGAATAATGCCCCAAGTAATGCAACTATAGGCATTGTAAATATAGTTAAGTTACTTACTCCATCATATACATTTCCATTCATTAAATATATATATACTACAACAAACAATGCAGCTCCCGAGTTTATACCTAATATTCCTGAATCTGCTAAATCATTTTTAGTAACTCCCTGAAGTATAGCACCTGCTGTTGCTAATGCACTACCTACCAATATTGCAATAACGATTCTAGGAAGTCTTAATTTAAAAATTGCTATTTCATAATTTTTCTGTCCTTGTCCTATAAATGTTTTTAATACATCTATAGGTGGAATTTTAAATGATCCCATATTTAAACTTATCAACACAGTAATAAATATAAGTGCTAATAAAACCGATGCTATTAATATAATTTTAGACTTTTTATTATTAGTTTTCATTTTATCTAGTTTCCTTTCTTACAAGATATATAAAGACCGGTACCCCTATAAGTGCAGTTATTGAACCTACTGGTGTTTCATACGGTGGATTTATCATTCTTGATAAGATATCGCTGTAAACTAATAACAAAGACCCTAAAACTAAAGAACTAGGTATTATATATTTATAATCTGCTCCAACTATTCCTTTTGCAATTTGAGGTACTACCAGACCTACAAATACAATATTTCCAGCAACAGAAACACTTGCTCCTGTCATTAAAACTACTACTACTAAGGATATAAATCTTACTAAATTAGTTTTTTGTCCAAGTCCTATAGCAACTTCTTCACCTAAGCTTAATATTGTAATTCTCGGAGCCATTATCATAGCTACTATAAAACCTATACCTCCTACCATTAGTAAAAGTTTTACGCCTTCCCATTTAGCACTTACTAGTCCTCCAGAAATCCAAAAGCTTAGTTGCTGAGATAAATTAAAGTACATAGCAAACGCCATAGCTAGTGACACTAATAATGTACCTAATGCAGTTCCTGCTAATGCTAATTTTACTGGATCAACTTTTTTTCTCGTTCTAGAACTTATAAAGTAAACTAGCAATCCACTTATACCCGCTCCTAAAAAAGAAAATATCATAAGCCCAAAACTTCCTGGTGCAAACCCTGGTACTACCTTTTGTAAAACTAAAGCTATTGCTATAGTAAATGTAGCTCCTTGTGTTATACCCATTACAGATGGATCTGCTATAGGATTCCTCGTAATACCTTGCATTATAGCTCCCGATACAGCTAAGAAACCTCCAACTAGCGCTGCTGCTATAGCTCTTGGCATTCTAACATCTCTAATTATTTTTGTATCTACATCACTTGAATTGGATATAAAACTATTTATCATGGTATTTAAGCTTATATCCTTAGGTCCCATTGATACCGATATAAAAATACCAATAAAAAGAATTGCTATTCCAATCGTAATTAATAAATAAGCCGAACTCTTTTTACTTAATTTCATGTCTAAACATACCTTTCTATATTTCTATGATTAAAAACAGGTGTGAAAATGAAATCCATTATACACACCTGCTATACTAAATTACTTTATTAATTCATTTTTAACTGATTCTAATAATAACTCTCTACCTATAGGGTTATATGATTGAGTAAAGTATGGTGAAGCATCTAAGATTGTTACATTTCCATCTTTTACAGCTCTAATTTGTGACCATACTGAACTATTTTCTAAATCTTTTTTATCAGAATCCGTAGCTATAACAATAATGTGATCCGCATCTATTTCAGTTAAACCTTCCATGCTAACAGTTGGTAATGTTATACCATCTTGCTTTGGCATATTTTTAGGTCTAGCTAGTTTCATGTCATCATTTACAATAGTTCCTATACCCGCATCACTAAATACCATAAATTGACCTTGAGTTGCTAAAACTGTTAAGTACGTTTGATCTCCATTTTTAGCTACAACTTCTTTTCCAAGTTCTTCAGCTTTTTTATCATAATTGCTTAACCACTCTTTAGCTTTATCTTCTTGGTTAAATAACTTTGAAACATCTATTAATTTACTTCTCCAATCATTTGCGTAGTCTTTTATCATAACTACTGGAGCAATTTCTTTTAATTGATCATATATTTTTTCTTGTCTTTGACTCATTATTATTAAGTCTGGATTTGTTCCTAAAATTGCTTCAACATCCATAGTATCCATCATTGAATGTCCTACAACTTTAGTATCTTTTAATTTATCTTCTATGTATGAAGGTACTTTAGTAGTTTCATAAGAATCTACATTAGCTGTAGCAACTGGTGTATGTCCTAAAATTAAAAGCTCTTCACTGCTTCCTGAAATATCTACTATTCGTTTTGGATCTGCTGGTATTTCAACATCTCCTTTTACTGATTGAACCGTTCTTTTTTCATTACTTTCTTTATTTGATGAATTACCGCCTGCACATCCAGTAACTAACCCTAGCGTGGCTACTACTGCTGCAAGCAATACTAATGACTTTCGTTTTTTCATGAATAAACCTCCCAATTATTTTTAATTACTATTTGAAATTAATTATCACTTTTATTTGTTCTTATTATAGCACCATTGAGAATAATAGTCAATTGCTTTTATAATTTTCCATTTTTTTCTTAAAATATTTTTTGTGGTTTTAAAATAAAAAAGGGTGTTTATTTAGTATTGACGTAACACTTCAAGTCCTCGAACTTTAGGACTTGGTGTGCAGGAAATACTAAATAAACACCCTAGCTATCTAAACCACTTACATATTCTTATCATTTATAGATTGTAAATATTCATCAATACTTTCAATAACGCTGCTTACACAATCTTTTTCAAAAGGAGATCTTAAATTAGCATATTTAACAATATCTAAGAAAGATTTAGTTCCACCTATTCTACAAATATTTAGATAATCTTGCCATCCTTTAACTCTGTCTACTTGCATCTTTTTCCAGAATTGAAGTGCACAAATTTGAGCTAACGTATAATCTATATAATAGAATGGATTTTTAAATATGTGGCCTTGCTTAAACCACCATCCACCTCGTTCTAAGAAATCATTACCTTCATAATCTTTGTGTGGTTGATATTTCTTTTCTAAATCTCTCCAAACTAATTTTCTTTCGTCTTTAGTCATATTTGGATTTTCATATATTATGTGTTGGAACTCATCTACTAAAACTCCATAAGGGATAAATTTTATAGCACTACCTAAATGGACAAATTTATATTTATCAGTGTCTTCTTTAAAGAAAAGTTCCATCCAAGGCCAAGTTATAAATTCCATACTCATAGAATGTATTTCACAACTTTCGTATGTTGGGAAGTTTATATCTGGAATTTCAATCCATCTTGACATATAAACTTGGAATGCATGTCCAGCTTCATGAGTTAAAACATCTATATCATCTGCTGTTGAATTAAAGTTTGAGAATATGAAAGGAGCCTTATATTCTGGTATATATGTACAATATCCTCCAGCACCTTTTCCTTTTTTAGTTTCTAAGTCCATTAATTCATGATCCATCATGTATTTAAAGAACTCATTAGTTTCCTTAGAAAGCTCTGAATACATTAAAATACCATTTTTCATTATAAAATCAGAGTCTCCTTTAGGTTTTGCATTCCCACTATTAAACTCAAAGTTTTCATCAAAGTATCTAAATTGTTGAAGTCCTAATCTTTCCTTTTGTCTTTTATATAATTTATTTGCAACAGGAACTATATACTCACTTACTTGTTTTCTAAAGTTATCAACCATTTCTGCATTATAATCAGTTCTTAGCATTCTTATGTAACCAAGTTCTACGAAATTTTCAAAACCTAGTTTTTTAGCCATCTTATCTCTTACTTTTACTAGTTTATCGAATAAGTCATCAAATTTTTTCTCATTTGCTTCAAAGAATCCATAATATGCTTGTGATGATTTTTCTCTTTCATCTCTAAATGGAGATGTCATATAAGGCCCTAGTCCTGAAAGGTTTCTTTCTTCTCCATCAAAAGGAATTTTTGCAGATGCTAAAAGTTTAGTATATTCTGATGCTAATTTATTTTCTTCTTGCAACTCAGATATTATTTCTTTGGAAAATGCTTGTAGAGAATAGTCAGCTATAGACATAAATTGTTTGCCTAGCTCTTGTGTAAGTTTATCTTTAAATTTTGAATTCACTAGAGCTTTATAGAATAGCGAGTTTAACTCTTCATAATGAGGTCCATTTTCATCCCAATACTCTTTTTCTTTTGCATAAAATTCATCTTCAGTATTTATACTGTATCTTATAGAAACTAGCGTTGCCATACTATCTATATGATTTCTTAGTTTATTGATATCATCTATATTCTTTCTAAGCTCATCATAATTTGCACTAGTTTCCATGTTTTTTACTAGACTTTTAAATTCATTTTTTATTTTTTCATAATTAGGTCTTTTGTATTTAAAATCCTTAAATTTCATTTTATCACCTCGTCATATATTATTTGTAGTTTTAGCTTATGTTAAAAGCTATAATTTATGTAAATTTTTACTAATTTATATCTTTAAACTTACTTTACTATACGTATAATTTAAAGTCAATTAACCCACTATTCATTTAGTTTTTGCATTTTACTACACCCTAAACTATTGATAAAATTTTGACTATAATATAAACTGTACTTAACAAATTAAATTGATTTATTGGGAGGAATTTATGTATAAACTAATCGCATTAGACATAGACGGCACATTACTAAATAGTGAAAAAAAGGTTACACAAGAGGTTTTTGATGCAATACAAAATGCAAAAGAAAAAGGTGTTAAAGTTGTATTATCAACTGGTAGACCACTTCCAGGGGTTCAAACTTTATTAAAAGAATTAAAACTTAATGACGAAGAAAATTATGTTGTTACATTTAATGGTGGACTTGTTCAAGAAATTACTTCTCAAGATGTTATTTCTAATATAGAAATGAGTCATGAAGATTTCGATTATATATATAATGAATTAGCTAAAAAACATGATATAAAAATTCATATAAACACTCCGGATTCTTTAGTTGTTCCTTATACAGAAATTCCTAAATACAGTGTTCATGAATCTACACTTAATAACATTCCTGTTATTTGTATGGATGAAAATGAAATTAATTCAGATTTGACGTTCTGTAAAGTTATGCTAGTTGATGAACCCGAAATTATAGAGGATATCATAACTAAAATTCCACAAGAGTTCCATGATAAATATACTATAGTTCGTTCAGCTCCATTTTTCTTAGAGTTTTTAAATAAGAAAGTTAACAAAGGTTCAGGATTACAAGCTCTATGTGATAAGTTAGGCATAGACCCTTCTGAAGTTATAGCTGTTGGAGATGAAGAAAATGATAGACATATGATTGAGTTTGCAGGGCTTGGAGTTGCTATGGGTAATGCTCGAGATAGTATAAAAGAAATAGCTAATCATATTACTGAAACTAATAATAACCACGGTGTTGCTAAGGTTATATCTGACTTTATATTATAGATTTTAAATTTATTTTAATATTGGTGAACTAAATTAATCCTTTCTTAAGAGTTAACTTAGTTCACCTTTTTATTATAATTAATATGCATTTAAATTGTATTTATATCTAATCCAACACTTTCATCTAGACCTATAATTGGTATTTCTAAGTTATTTTCTTCTAGTAATTTTTCTAGTTCTTCAATAAATATTCCTTTTCCATCTATCATTTTTATATCACTTAATTTTTCGGATAAATTATTACATCCACTTAACTCTCCAAACCAATTATCAGAACTACAAGTTTTATTATATCCACAACTAGGACTTCCATCTATAGCTATTATAGCTTTAATTTTGTAATTATTTTTAATATAGTTTTCAAATTGTTTTATGTATGGATCTAGCATAATCTTGCATTGATTTCTATAAAACAAATTATCAAATTGTTCTTTTACATGCCCCCACCTTTTAATTCCATACATAACCATCTCAGGACAAGGTAATTGAATTATTCCATACCCACTACTTAAAATTTGTAACGAAACATTATGTGACCCTTTATCATTAGATAGCCCTTCCACTTTAGAGTTACAATTTAATATACAGTGGCAAACAGCTACTATTTCCCTTTTTCTTTCCATATATATCTCCTTAATTTTATTAATATTTTCATAGTATCACAGCAAATAATTGGTGTGTTATAGATTTTTACTATTTTAGACAATTTAATTATAAATATTTCCGATTTCAAAAATTGGTGGTTTTGTATTATTATTAATTATGTACTAATAATTTAATTGCGGAGGAAATCGTAATCATGAATACAAAGAAAATAACATTTAGCGCAATGTGTATATTAGTAAATATAGTTTTCGGCATGTTTGTCGGTATGTTAAACATTCCATTACTATTTTTAGATACCGTTGGAACAGTACTTGGGGCTGTTGTACTTGGACCTTTATTGGGAGCACTTATAGGTGGAGGAACAAATTTAGTCCTTGGTGTAATATCCGATCCTACAAATATACCATTTGCTTTAGTTAATATAGCACTAGGTGTTATAGTTGGATTTATAGCTAGAAAAAAATCATTTGGTTACAAAGAGGCTATACTTACAGGATTATTATTAGCTGTAGTTTGCCCTTTAATAGGAACACCTATTTCAATACTATTATTCGGAGGTTTAAGTGGAAGTGGAGCAGACTTATTGGTTGGCTTTTTAGTTCAATCTGGACAAGAAATTTTTACAGCTGCATTTATCCCAAGAATTATTAGTAATATAGTAGATAAACCTTTATCTTGTATTTTAGTGGTTTATTTCTTAAGTAAAATGCCAAAAAACTTTATATCTCAGTTTTCTAAACAGACTTATAAAGTTTCATAATATAATAACCTTTTTAAAGCACTCTGTAAAAAAGGGTGTCGTATTAATATTTGCGACACCCTTTTTTCATGTAATATTCTATCTATTTATATAACTCAAATAATTTATCTTCTTTAATTAAAAATATACGTTCATCGATATCTTTAGTTTCTCCAATTGCAGAAATATATTTAGGTTGGTCAATTATAAAATTACTTTCTGAAGTTTCATTTTTTATAAAATTGTCTACAGTTAAAATTTCATCTACTGCAAGACCTATAAATCTATTATTTTGCATAATTACAATTACCATATCATGATAATGATCTTTAAAAATGTCTTTTGTTTTATCTAATAATTCAAGTACTTTTTCCATATATTGTTTTTCTGCTTTATTAAGCAAATCTAGCAATTTTTTTTCCCTAATCTCTTCATTTTTTTCTTTTTTACATTTCTCAACTTCTATAGCTATCTCATGTAGTAAAGTATGTGGTGAATCTATCTTTTTCATATGAAAATTGATACTTTGTATATCAGTTGAAAAGTTATCATACCATTTACCAAATGCACATTGATGTGGATTTGTAGTTAAAGTAAATTCTCTATTTTCATTCACTGAATTTTTCAATTCATTTACCCACTTAATATGATCATTTTTTCTAATATCTATCATAGCTTTAAAATCTTCATATTCTTCTTCAGATGATTTACATCCAAATAAACTTCTCATACTCATAACTGGTACTATTTGATTTCTTAATTGCATAACCCCTAGTTCAAATTTCTCACCTTTTTGTATTGAAGTTATATTTTCAGGAAACTCTGTTAGAGCAATTGTAACGCTACTATCAATTGCATATAGATTGTCAGCTACCCTAAATATAACATGAGGTAATCTTTCTTCATTTATCATCGTTAAATTCCCTTCCTTAAAATGATATAAACCCTATAAATTCTAATAATTTATTATTAAAATTATAATTAAAAATCATTAGCTTTCTAATTATACCAAATCTTACCAATAATATTCTAGTCCTTTTGAGAATCTTTCTCATTTTTTACATTTAACTTCTACTACGCAAAGTGGGAGTATATATAAGTTTCGAAACATTTCAGGCTTTTTTCCCAACCTGTTGTAAGAAACTTCTATATACTCCCACGAAGCACCCTATACAGCTTTGCTATGTCTTTTAAATATAAAGTTAAAGAACCCTCTAATACCTTTAAACACTATTACTATTACAAACAGTATTAAGATGCCTGTAAGAGCTCCTGATGAGTCTATAAGAACATCTTTCATGCTACCTACTCTTCCAGCTACCGCTAACTGTCTCATCTCATCATAATAAGCATATGATATACTTGCTATCATGGCTACAATACTAGCTATGTATATTCTTCTACTAAGCGCATATATAAGTAAACTTATAGAAAATCCTATACCTGCATATATACTAAAATGAGCCATTTTTCTAACTATATACCCCTTATCTCCATATTGCTTAAGTTTGTCAAAAACTTTTTCTTTTACACTTATTATATTATGATCTTTTAAAGTTACTTCTGATCTAATTTTATCAATTACACTAACAGCTGTATCAGATTGTTGTTTTGATACATCTCCTTCTTGACTAGAAAAATAATACATACCTCCCATAGTCATTACTACTAGTAGTAAGCATACTATTTTTTTCATACCGCCATCACCTGTCTTTCACAATATAGGCACAAGTTTAATATATACCTAAAAGTTTAATTTCGTGATAAATCACTTTTATATAAGTACTTATTATACTACAAATCTAAAAATAGTAAATGAATTTTATTTGAAAAATCAAAGAAGCTACCTGTTTAAGGTAGCTTCTTTTTTAGCCTACATAAAATATGTCATATGAAGCATCCATAGCTTCATTTATATCTAAGCAGTATATATCTTCATCATTTTCAAATCCATTTTCTTTTACCCATCTATCAAACTCATTCTTCGTCCAGAAGAAATTCATGATGTTTCAACAGTTTGCTGCCCAATTTTCGTGCTTATCCAAATTTAAATGAAGTACTCTTAAATCAGGATTATTTAAACTTGTTACCTTACCGTCCTTTATCGATATATTGATTTCATTTCCAGTTACATAACAGTTAGATTTTATATCTATATCTTGATTGAAAGTACATCTCCATCCCATTGCATCTATTGCACACATTGCATTAAATTCTCTATTGTCTGCTAACTTAACTCTATGCATAGTTGGGTGTGCTGATACTGGATATATAAAATTTATATAGTTTTCATCATCCACTACCATTATATTTTTCTTTACAAACAATTCTAACGTTTCTTTTATGTACTCTCTTTTTAAGCTTAGTCTATCTTCTAAAAAAACTATGCTTTCATCTATACTTACAGGTCTTTCTTTTTCGATTATCATATCCATAATTGATACTCTAATATTTTTTTGTATTTCATCTAAACTTCTATACTTGTTATTTTTCATTTTTAATTTATACTCCATAACATGCTGATAATTTTTTTGTTAATCTATTTTTGTATTCTAGATATTCTTCGCTCTCTCTGTCTCTTGGTCTATCTAAATCTATTTTTAAATCTTCTAATATACTCCCTTTATCTCTAGACATAACTACAACTCTATCACTCATATATACCGCTTCATCTACATCATGAGTAACCATTATTGCAGTTATCTTTTTTTTCATCCAAATATTTTCTAGTTCTTCTTGAAGATTTTGTCTCATTTGAAAATCAACCGCTCCTAAAGGCTCATCCATTAAAAGAACTTCTGGGTTACATGCCAGCGCTCTTATAACAGCGACCCTTTGTTTCATTCCCCCTGATAGCTGATGTGGATACATCTTTTCTTTTCCTTTTAAATCTGATATTGATAACAGTTCTTCTAATCTCTGTTCTCTTTCTTTTTTAGACATTTTTTGTTGCTTCATTGGAAATTCAACATTTCCTTTTACTGTTTTCCACGGAAATAATGCATAATTTTGAAATACAAATGCTCTATCTATACCTGGTTTATCTACTACTTTATTATCTAGTAAAACCTGACCGTTTTCACAAGTTTGAAAACCTCCTATTATAGTTAATAATGTAGTTTTCCCGCAACCAGATGGACCTAGTAATGATACAAATTCCCCTTCTTTTATATCTAGGTTTATATCCTCTAATACTTTATGCTCTACCTTATTATTTATAAAAGTTTTACTTATATTATCTATTTTTAGTTTCATTAATTATCAAACCTCCATTTGCAAAGGCTCTTGTTTATAAATTTTAATATTCTATCGATTATGAATCCTATTAATGCTGCAAATATCATAAGTCCAATTAAAAGCCCTGTATTCATCATTGTTTGAGCTTGTACCATAGAGTAACCGAGACCGGCACTCGTTGCTATAAACTCGGCTCAGATTACAGACATCCAACCAGTACTTATTGCAAGTCTTGCTCCAGTTAAAATATCTGGAAGAGCTGCTGGTAGCATTACATTAGTAAATATTACAAACGGAGATGCTCCCATACTTTTTGCTGCGTTATAATAATCTTTTGATATAGATCTAACACCTTGAATTGTATTAAGGATTATAGGGAATACTCCTGCAAAAGCTATTAAAAATATTGTTGGTCCATCTCCTATCCCAAACCATACTATAGTTAATGGAACCCAAGCCATTATAGGTACTTGTCTTGCTGAATCTACTACTGGAGAAAATACCTTCTCAAAAGTTGATGAGAACCCCATAATCAACCCTAGAGGAAGTCCAAATCCCATAGCATACATAAATCCCTTTAATACTCTTTGCATAGTAATTAATACGTTTTTTACAATTTCAGGGTCTGTTATACATGTTATAAATCCATGAAACACATCCATTGGCATAGGAAGTAAAAGTGAGCTTCCTATTCTTTGTGCACTTATTTGCCATATTCCTATTATTACTATAAATAATAATATTTTATAAAATGCATCTAAAAACTTTTTATTTAATCCTCTTTTTTTATTTATTTCTGTATTTGCAGAAACTTTAAATTCCACTTTTTAAACTCACCCCAAACTTCTTTTGATATCTCTGTATCTGTATATTTTTCTAGTTCTTTTTTTAACAAGTTTTCATCATTTAATTCTTTTACACTTTGGTTATATAGTTTTATAAATTGAGTATATAATTTATTTTGTTTAAATGATTTATTTACAACCATTACATATGTATCATAATCCTTGTTTATTGCTGTAGAAAATTTTTTACCATTTAAACTAAGTGCTTTTATACTATCAATTACTATAGCATCTACTTTGTCGCTTTCTAATGCATAAGCTAGTCCTCCACTTATAAAAGGTACTTCCTTTGCACTTTCATAATGCTCTTTTAGTAAATCAATTTGATAATTCCGATTTTGTGTAACCCCTACTTTTTTTATATTTTTATTTTTAACTAAAAACACATCAGAGTTTTGAACTACAGTATCTACAATTTCAAAATTTTTATCATACTCTATAAATTTTTTTGCCGCTTCTTTACAAATTATAGCCATATCTATTTGCTCTGAACTCAGAGCCCACTGCATGGTACTTGCTCAACAATCATTTATAGAATATTGCTCTATTAAATTTTCAATTTCAACATCTGTAAAATAATCTTTGTTTATCATATAGTCAATGATAAAACCAGAGGTATCATCCGATACCCCTATTCTTATATTTCCATCTATTTTCTCAGTCTTAGGATTAAAAAATAATATTCCTAAGCTTCCTACTATAATAATTAAACCTAAAATTATATTTTTAGTTTTGTCCATCTATCTCCATTGCCTTTGCTTTCCAATCTTCATAGCTCATACCTTTAGGGAATACTGGATCTACTTTTTCTTTTATAAATTTATCAAAATCATCTGCTCCACAAGATTTTAAAAGCTTATCATTTACAACTTTATCATAATCAGGTATTTCATCTAATGCCTTATTATCTTTATACATATCTAAATTATTTTTATATTCATCTCCAGTTATTTTCCATGTAAGAGTTCTTCCTTCTCCTACAGTCTTTTTATATATAGTCATTAATGCTACTTCTTCATCTACACTATAGTTTTTAGCAAATATTTTAGCTGCTTTAACTGGATTTGTGTATATGTACTCTATAGCTTTTGTATGTGCTAAAACCATTTTTTCAGCTAAATCTGGATGTTCTTTTACAAAGTTAGTGTTTAATGAGAATGAACAACAGTTGTATTCTTTCCCTGTATTTTTTTCTTTATATTGAGTTGATGAAATTATTTTACCAACGCCTTCTTTTTCTGCTACAGATCCCCATGGATCACATGTACTGAATGCTTTTATTTGACCTGTTTTTAATGCTAAGTATGCATCTTTACTAGAGTCTATATTTACAACTTGATATTTAGATGAGTCTACTGGAAGTCCTGTTTCTGGGCCGTAGTCTGTAGTCCATAGTAAATCACCATCTGGATCTGAAGCTATTTTTTGTCCTATTAATTCTTTAGGATCTTTTATATCGTTTGCAACTACTAAGTATTCAGATCCACCTCTATGGTTATTTGCAGCTACAACTATTGGTGATCCTTTTGGGATAGCACCCACCAATCCTTTAGTTCCTATGTATCCTGCATCCATTTGCCCAGCTGCCATAGCTTCTGGAACTTTACCATTACCTACAGCCTCAACGTTAAGACCTAAATCTTTATAAATTCCAGCATCTACTGCAACTGGAGCAGCTGTCATATGGTCACAATTATAATAACCTAGTTTAATTGTATAATCTGAACTTCCTTTTGTTGCAGTTTCTTGTTTATTTTCTTTGCTACTACATCCTGTTAAAACTGTAGTGCTTATTGCACCTATTAGTACTAATGACTTTACCTTCTTTGAAATTTTCACTTTTAATTCTCCCCTTTGTTGAATTTATATTAGCAACATGCATTCATGCCTTCTCCGAATAAATCTATTAATTTTTTATTTTCTAATCTATATATTGCATATCCTACATTTCCATTTTTAGATCCAGACAATATAAGTTCCATTTCATTTTTATCATCTATATCTTTAAATTCTATTAAAATATCATCTATAGGTGCTCTTATAGGCTCTGTCATATAAACGTTTTCATTTTCACTTATAACTCCAACCATTTCATTATGGTTTTTCCCTTTTTTATAAACAACTAATAAATCATCGACTTTATCGTTATTTATATCGTGCTGTGTGTACGTAAGTATTTTTTCATATTTGGCATTTTCTTTAAAATAGTTTAAATACTCTTCATTTACATTTGGAAGGCTACTTTCTTGCTTCTTTTTCTCTTTGCTATATACTGCAATTCCTATTAATAAAACTATTATAGAAAGTATTATTAAAAATTTTTTACGCTTCATTTTTTACAACCTTTCTTAAGCTAGGCATTATAGCTTTTATGAAAAATAAAAATATTATAAATGAGCATATGTATTTTACTGAATCCGGTATATTTAACATTATAGTATTAGCTATGCTTATAGATTCCTGCTTGTAACTTATATTTATATTTGTTGCCTTTCCCATTAAAAGGAAATTCGTTATATATCCAATAACTAGCGAGCAAGTTGTAAGTGTTATAGAATATATAGCTACAGTTCTCTTTCCTATTACTTTATACATACTTATAAGTTCTGGTAAATTTGTAGCAGCTCCAGCTATTAAAAATGTTATAGCTATCCCTGGTGATGCTCCACTTGCTACTAATGCAGCAATAAATGGTATATGCCCAACCGCACAAACGTACATAATACATGCAAGGACTGCTATGCTTCCTAAAGATAAAACCCCTGGGTTTCCTAAGTATTTTTGAATTATACTACTTGGAAACACTGTTGTTATAAATCCTGCAACAAGCATACCTATCACAACATATTTACTAATTGTAAGTGCTAATTCAGAAAATGACCATTTTAATCCTTCTATCACTTTTTCTTTAAAGCTTAGCTCTTCTTCTTCTAGTTCAATAGCTATTTCTTCATCTTCTTGCTGATTTATACATAATTCATTTTTACCTAAGTAGTTTCCTAAAAGTCCTACTATTATTGGCACGACAAATCCCGATATAACATAAATAATAGTTATATCTGGCCCTAATAATCCTAAACTTAATACTACTGCTATTGGATTTATAATTGGAGTTGATGTCATAAAAGCTAAAACTGGACCTAGATAAGCTCCAGAATAGTACATACTTATTCCTATAGGTATAACTCCACAGCTACATATTGGTAGTAACATTCCTGAAACTGTACTCTTTAATAATGATGATATTTTTTTATTTCCAAGAGATTTTTGAAATTTTTCTGGACTTATTAGATTATGTAGTAGACCTGCTATTATAAAACTTATTATTAACCAACCTGAAGCTCCATTTAATATACTTATAGATGCTAGTAGTACATCTTTGAAAAAATCTAAAATATACATTTAATTCTCCCCTAATTGTTTATAGCGTCTGTTATTGCTTTTTCTATGATATCTTTTGAAAGCCTATCATATTTTTTTCTTTGGTTTATAATCATTGTTCCTTTTGTTATGATTCCGTATTTTTTTAAATAAGTAAAATCTTTTCCCGCTTGATATAATTTTATATCAATCTTTTCTTTATAAAGTTCCCCTAGCTTTCTTATTAGCATTCCATGCTCATCACATGTAGGTCATGTATTTATAAACTCTACTAAAACTTTTGACATTTCTCCTCCTTTATTTTTTCCTTTTTCCCGTTTTATTTACATTTTTTTACACTCAAGCTCTTTTATTATACATAGAATTTTCAGACATTGTAAAATAGAATATATCTATACAACAACATTATAGTATAGATATATTCTATTTAGATTTTTATCTGTTTATTTTTCTTGCAAGCGTCGCTGTCCAAATACCAACCATTGTTACCCCTAAAAACATTTCTATTCCTGATAAAAATATGCTATATCCAAATGGAGTTATATCCCCGTAACCCACTGTTGTAAATGTAACTATACTAAAATGAAATGCTCTCACAAAATCATCTATCATCACATTTGCTGATTTTTCTGTAAAAAATAGTTCTTTATAAGATATAATTTCACTTCCTATTTTAAGTCCAAAGATTAGATATAATATAGTAAATAAAAATATAAGTTCTAAAGATGTTATAAGCGCATAAGTTGGTCTTTCTCCATATCCGCAAATTAACCAAAGTGCATCTGATTTAAATCTTTTTATTCCCTTTAAAGTTTTTCGTTCTATAGTTTTATAAATATATAAGTATTCTCCATACTTAGCTAATAAATTATTTTCTTGAAATTTATAAGCTATAGTTCTATAAAATTTATAACAACTTTCATAGCTTTCATTATTTAACTCGTCAAAGAATGTATCTTCATTAAACTTAGTAACTAAGCTATCATCAAATTCTAAGTTATATATATAGGATTCAGTTAACTTAAATGATTTTAAATCGCAATCCTTGATTGTCATAAAATCTATATGACAATTAATAAAAATACTTTTTTTAAAGTTGCTATGTTCAGTTATAAGATTATTTAATTGAGTGTATCTTAATATTGAATTTTTAAAGTTACAATCTATAAACCTAACTTTATTAAATTTACAATTTATGAATACACTATTTTCAAAACTGCAATTTATAAATTCTATATTTTCAAATTGCATATCCTTTATCTTTCTGCTTTCAAACTTTGTGTTTTTAACAACTTTTGAATCTAAAATCTCATCTATTTTTATATATTTATTAAATTCATAAGAACTTATATCTTTTATATTTTTATCATTAAGTCTATTATTAACTTCGTGGTTAGCGACTTTTCTTAATTTATTAAACTCAATAGTTTTCATATTTATTCTCCAAAAATAATTTTATAATATTAACTATTTCGGTTTAATATTTTGAGAATCCTTTGAAATAAAATTTTTGTCATATCATTTTTATCATAATGTCCTACTTTTCTTAATATACTTGTACAAATAACCATTTGGGGGAGGATAAATTTATGAATACAAAGATAAAAGTTTTAGAGGAAAAACTACCGAAAAAATGTTGCTCCTACTGTAATCATCTTTCTTTAGAGGGTCCTAATGATGATTTTACTTACGATATAAAATGTGTGCTTTCAAATAGTACTCCTTTAAATGGAGATTCATGCAATGATTTTAGCCCAGAATATACTAATTTAAATCATGTTGATTTAGATACACTATATTTAAAATTTTTAGAGTCAGCTATTCAAGTTGATTATGCATCTTACTTAAACTCGCTACATTGGAAATTATTTAAAGAAAAAACTTTAGATTTTTACGACTATGAATGTTCTAAGTGTGGATGTAGTGACAATTTAAATGTTTATCATATAAATGATAACTTCGGCCGAGAAACTTTCGATGATGTAAATGTGCTTTGTGAAAATTGTTTAAGAAATTAAATTTATATACTACTAATATTTTTTTAAAATAAACAAATAATAAATTCATAGTCAACTGACTATGAATTTATTTTATTTTGGAGGTATTTATATGTCAAATCCTATAAACTGTTCAGCTACAAGTTGTGCATATAACAACAGTGGAGGCTGTTATGCATCTGGAATTCAAGTAAAAGGTTCTAGAGCAAAAACAACAGCTCAAACAAACTGTGCAACTTACCAAGATAAAGCATCAAGTTCATTCACTAACTGTTCTGGAGAATGCACTTGCGCTAAAACTCATTCTATCTCTTGTGGTGCTGATCACTGTAAGCACAATAGCAATGGATGTTGTAAGGCTGAGTCTGTTCAAATAAACATGCAAGATGCATCTTGCGAAACTTTTGTAACTAAATAGTCCCCACACTATATTATTTACAAAATAAAAAAGAGCTGATGATAATATATAGCTGATGATAAATTTGTATGATTTAGCGACATTTTGAAAGCGCATTTTGCTTTCATGGAGCAAATCATACAAATTTATCTTAAGCGTTTTATATATTATTCAGCTCTTTTTATTTTAATTGAAACTTAAATCTTCAATTAATTCTTCATATTCTCTATAATTCTCTTCACCTTTTAAAATTCTTAACGCTCCATAAGAAAGAGCTTCTAACTCATTTTCTCCTGCTAGCACAGTTACTGGTGCAATAAATCTTACTTTATCACTTAGTTTTTTAGTTAAATTTTTAGAGTATGCAATTCCTCCAGTTAAAATGATTGCATCCACATCTCCATCTAAAACTGTAGATAACTCGCCTATTCCCTTTGCAACTTGGTAAATTAAAGCCTCATATATTAATTTAGCTTTTTCATCACCGTTTTCAATCATTTGTTCAACTTCTCTAATGTCTACAGTATTTAAATGACCTACTATTCCACCTTTTCCTCTAATTTTTTTCAACATTTCTTTTTGAGTATATTTACCACTAAAGCACATATCTACAACCTTTTTAACAGGTATTCTTCCACTTCTTTCTGGAGAAAATGGACCCTCGTCATCAGATACTACATCTACCATGTGACCATTTTTATGTGCAGCTATAGTTATTCCTCCTCCAAGATGTGCTACTATTAAATTCATATCTTTATAATCTCTATTGTTTTCCTTTGAAAATTTAATAGCCATAGCTCTTGAGTTTAATGCATGGCTCAAGCAGTTTCTCTTTATTTCTGGAAACCCTAATACTCTAGCTACATCATCTAATTCATCAACTGCTACACTATCGTATATATATGCATTTACTCCTATTTCTTTAGCTATTTCATAAGAAATAAGCGCCCCTAAGTTTGATGCATGTTCTATTATAGGTTTATTCTTCAACCTATCTACCATAGCATCATTTACTAAATAAGCTCCTGATTTTACAGGGGGAAGTATCCCACCTCTTCCCACTATAGAATCTAATTCTTCTTTTTTAAAATCGTTTTCCTGAAGGATATTTAAAATGCTTTCTTTTCTCATTTCAAATTGATCAGTTATACTATTATACTTTTCTAATTCATTTGCACTATGATTTATACTTTTCGAAAAAAGCATATTTTCATCTTCATATACTGCAATTTTAGTAGATGTTGAACCTGGATTAATCGCTAATATTTTATACCCCATAAACTACTCCCCTTTGACTAAATTCATTCCTACTTTAAATGCTTCTATATTTATGTCTACAAACTCCTTTTTTACATTATCACTTATAATTTGATTCCAGTCAATATGTTCAAGGTTCATAGATTTCACTAAGCTTCCAAGTAAAATTATATTCATTGTTTTTGGGTTTCCAAGTTCAATAGCACTCTTTGATGCATCTATCAATTTAGCTCCTACTCTCAATAACTCTTCACTTATTTCATTTCCTTTGTATTCAGCTTTTCCATTTAATATTGGCATTGAATTTATTTGATAGTCATTGACTATTATTTTTCCATTATCTTTTAAGTAATCTAACCATCTTAATGCTTCCATTTTTTCAAATGAAACTAAAATATCAGCTCCACCTTTTTCTATAACTGGAGAATAAACTTTATCACCATATCTAACTTGAGAAGATACAGACCCTCCACGCTGACTCATCCCATGTATTTCACTCATACTTACATCATATCCTGACTCCATAAGACCAATTGTTAGAAGCTTACTAGCAAGTATAGTACCTTGACCCCCAACTCCAACTAAAAGTACACTCTTTGTCATTTATTTATCCCCCTTATATATAGCTTGTTTTGGACATATTTGTGAACATACTTCACATCCTACACAGCTAGTTTTTTCAATACATGCTTTTTTAGTTTCTTTATCAAATGATATAGATGGACATCCAGATTTTATACATAATTTACATCCTATACATAAATCTTTATCTACATTACATTTTTGTTTAAATGCACCTCTAAACTCTTCTTTATCTTCTTTAGAGAACTTTTTAAGAACACATGGCCATCTTGTTATTATAACGCTAGGTTCATCTAATTTAAGTGCCCAATCTAGTGCATCATTTACTTCTTTTAAGTTGTTTGGATCTATGGTTCTTACATGATTTATACCGCAAGCTAAAACTAATTTTTCAATATCTAATTCTTTTACTTCTTTTCCTTGTAATGTATATCCTGTTCCAGGATTTTGTTGATGACCTGTCATACCTGTTATTCTATTATCTAAAATTACAGATATTGCATTACTTTGGTTGTATGCTATATCTATAAGTGAGTTTATTCCAGTATGGAAGAATGTAGAGTCTCCTAAAACTCCAACTACTCTCATGTTATTATTTTCTTTCATATTAAACACTTGTTGTGCTCCATGGCCTACACTTAGACTTGCTCCCATACATACTATTGAATCTAATGCATTGTATGGACTTGCAAACCCTAGTGAATAACATCCAATATCTCCTGAAACCATAACATTTTTTCTTTTTCCTATTTCATAGAAAAATCCTCTATGTGGACATCCTGAACATAATGTTGGAGGTCTTCCAACTACTAAATCTTCATTATATTCTATAGTTTTTTTCTCTTCACCTAACATAACCTTTCTTATTACATCCGGAGTCATTTCTCCTGTGTATGGGAATATATCTTTTCCTATTACATCTATTCCCATAGCTTTTACTTGGTCTTCTATAAATCTATCATTTTCTTCTATTACATATATTTTCTTAACTTTGCTAGCAAATTTTTTTATTTTTACATCTGGTAATGGATTTGTAAATCCTAATTTTAAGTATGATACATTATCTTTAAACACTTCTTTTGCATAGTTATAGCATACACCACTAGCTATTATGCCTATATCCTTACTATTAAGTTCTATGTAGTTTAAATCCGTTGCATTTGAGTAAGCTCTTAACTTGTTTAATCTTTCTTCAACCTTTACTCTAAGATTTCTAGAGTGAGCTGGAACAGTAACTCGTTTTTGTACATCTTTTACATAATCTGCTACCCCTACTTCTTCTCTTTCTGAGCAATTTACTATACCTTTTGAGTGACATAATCTAGTTGTAACTCTATATAAAACTGGAGTATCAAATTCTTCACTTACACTATAAGCTTCTTTTAGCATATCTTTAGCTTCTTGACTAGTTGATGGTTCAAACAAAGCTATTTTCGCAAATTTAGCATAATTTCTATTATCTTGTTCATTTTGAGATGAATGCATTCCTGGCTCATCAGCTGAAACTAACACCAATCCTCCATTTACTCCTGTATATGCAAAAGTAAATAATGGGTCTGCTGCTACATTGACACCTACATGTTTCATACACGCTAGTGTTCTAGCCCCTGCTATAGAACCTCCTATACTTGCTTCAAGTGCTACTTTTTCATTTGGTGCCCACTCTGCTAATATGCTATCTTTGTATGTAGCTACATTTTCCAATATCTCAGTACTTGGAGTTCCTGGGTATGCAGATGCATACTTAACCCCTGCTTCATAAACTCCACGAGCTATTGCTTCATTTCCAGTCATTAATAGTTTCATTTTTATCCCCCTATTTTTATAATCTTTAAGTTTTTCTACTTTAAATTTAATCAACTAAGTCAATTGCTTCTTTTAAAATTCTAGGTGCAATCTTACACTTTTCTTTATTTACAGCACATACAGCAAATCTTACTCCCATTTTTAACGGTATAGTATATAAATTACTTTCTATTGCTTTTTCACATACTTTCATAGGATTTTTACAAGGTATACTTACAAAGAATCCATCTCTATATGGAAGTATATTTAACCCTATATCTCTGGCTTCATCTACAAATACTTTAGCTCTTTCTTTTAAAACTGATTTATATGAATTTTTTTCATCTTCATATCTTTTTAGCTTTTCTTCATCATTTATAATTGTTGTTAATAACTCCATAGCCCCTCTATTGCAATTTGACCAATTTGCTCTTGCAGAATGTGAACATGAGTAATAAAATTCATCAGCTATATCTTTATTACTAGATACACATAAGCAAGCCCCACTTCTCATTCCATATGCTGTATATCCTTTTGACATACTAAACCCTATAATTACCAATATATTTTCAGGTAGGTTTTCAAACTTTTTGAAAAATCTTCTAGTATCATTAGATCCTTTACCTGAAAAATCTATATATGATATATCTACAAATAAAGTTATTTTTTTATTTGTATCTTTTACAGTTTGCTTACATAAATTTAATATTTTGTCCCACTCTTCATCAGAAACTGTATATCCAGTTGGATTATGAGCTGGCGTATTAAATATAGAAAAAATTCTATCTTGTTTTTGTGATAAATTTATAAATTGATCTTTAAATGATTCAAAATTAAAATTGCCTTCTTTATTAAATAATTCATAGTTTGTAATATTTCTATTTATCTCTTCACAAATAATTTTATATGGTCCCCAATACCAATCTGGTACAAGTATAGTTTCTTGTTTTTCTGTATAATTAAAAACTGCTAACTTTATAGATCCAGATCCTCCTGGAGATGCAACTACTCTTATATTGCTGTTTGGCATATATTCTTTAAAACAAGCTTTTTTTACTGCTTCTATATAGTCGCTTTGCCCTGCAATTTGAGCGTATGCCGCTATTTGTTTGTTGTCTAAGTTTTTATATTCATCATAAACTGACTTTAACGTTATAAGGTTTCCCTTATCATCCATAAGTGCTCCTATAGTAGCATTTATAACATTTTCTTTTCCATTTTCTTTTTCACATATTTGTGCCCTTTTAGATAAATTGAATATCATATCTTCTTCTTTTGGCCAAATAGCATGTTTAGCCGCCATTGACGTAATCATTAAATCCCTCCTAAATACTTGTATATTAATACATATTACAATTAGTTAGATTTAATGATTATTTATGAAAAAAAAATAAGACATCCTTATGGATGTCTTATTTTTTATAATTAATTAGACTTTAACTTTTCTAATTCTTCTATTAATTTGTCGTTAAGAACTTTTATATGAGTTCCTTTCATTCCTAGAGATCTAGATTCTATAACCCCTGCACTTTCAAACTTTCTTAATGCATTTACTATTACAGATCTTGTTATTCCAACTCTATCTGCAATTTTACTTGCAACAAGTAGTCCTTCTCTTCCGCTTAATTCTTCGAATATATGCTCTACAGCTTCTAATTCAGAATATGATAATGTTCCTATAGCCATTTGAACTACAGCTTTCTTTCTCATTTCTTCTTCTAGCTCTTCACCTATAGATCTTAATATTTCAAGACCTATAACTGTTGCACTATATTCTGCTATTACTAAGTCGTCATCTGTAAACATTTGGTCGTATCTCGCAAGTATTAATGTCCCTAATCTTTGTCCACTACATAATATTGGAACTATTGTTAAATATTTTTCTTTTCTATCTTCTTCGTATGGAAGAAGTTCTATCATTTCTGTCCCAGTTAAGTTTTCTTTTGTTTCGTTTATTTTTAATATATTTTTTGAATATGCTTCTGGGAACATCTTTTTATGTGTTTTTTCATCTTCTATAACTGAGCTGTCTTTTTCAACATTAAGGTAAACACCTAATATTTTACCTTTAGTACTTACAACATAAGCATTCGAACTTAAAACTTCACCTAATGCTTCAGCTAATAAATTAAATGACACATTACTTCCACCACTAGTTTGTAATGTTTTATTAATTTTTCTTGTTTTTTCTAGCATTTCGCTTGCCATCTATTATCATCTCCTCATGAAGTTTGGCCACTTTTATACCCTTAATACATTTATATTATTTTAACGTTCTTACTTTAGCACTGTCATATTATCACAATTTCAAATCTTTTTCAATACTATAAATTGGTTTTAGACACATTATTTGACATTATTCATTGCTTTTATCATTATTTTCTAAATTTTTCTCTTTTTTACACTCTTTATTAGAACAAATTACCTTAGTTTCTGATTTTGTTACCTTCTCTACTAAGTATGAATTACATTCACTACATAATTCTCCAGTAGGTTTATTCCATGATATAAAATCACACTCTGGATAATTTGAGCATCCATAAAAGGCCTTACCTTTTTTTGATTTTCTAAGAATTATATCACCTTTTCCACATTTAGGGCATTTTACCCCTACCTTATTTACTAGTGGTTTAGTTGTCTTACATTCTGGATAATTCTTACAAGCTATAAACTTACCAAATCTTCCATATTTTATAACCATGTTAGATCCACAATTTTCACAAATTTCATCAGTTTCTTCATCCATGTTTACTTTTTCAATATTTTCAATCGCTACTTCTATAGCCTCTTTTAATGGTGCATACACATCTGCTACAACTTCTTTCCAGTATGTATCTCCCTCTGCAACATCATCTAGCATATTTTCCATCTGTGCTGTAAAATCTACATCAACAAATTTTTGGAAGTTTTCTTCTAATATATTAGTAACTATTTTCCCTAACTCAGTTGGGCATAAACTAGATGCATTTTTTTCAACATATTCTCTATTTAATATAGTAGCTATTGTTGGTGCATAAGTAGATGGTCTTCCTATACCTAGTTCTTCTAAAGTTTTTACTAAACTAGCTTCTGTGTATCTAGCTGGCGGTTGAGTAAAATGTTGAGAAGGTCTAACTTCTTCTGATGATAATAAATCTTTTTCGTAAACAGTTGGAAGAATTTTATCTTCTCTATCTGTAAAGTTATATACTTTAGTATAACCATCAAATTTTAATGTTGACCCTGTGGCCTTAAATATTAGATTATCTACTTTACAAGTTAAATTTAAAGTATCAAATACTGAGTCTTCCATCTGACTTGCAACAAATCTTCTCCATATTAAATCATATAACTTATATTGATCTCTACTTAGAGATGCTTTTATGCTGCTTGGTGTTCTATCTACAGATGTCGGTCTTATGGCTTCATGAGCATCCTGAACTTTTTTAGACTCAGTTTTAGCTTTTTTATTTTCTTCAAATTTATAATATTTATCACTATATTCTTCTAATATAAATTCTTTGGCTTTTTCTTTAGCTTCTTCTGATATTCTCTTTGAATCAGTTCTTATATATGAAATTAAACCTAGAGTTCCTTCTCCGTCTATCTCTACACCTTCATATAATTCTTGTGCTACCATCATAGTTTTCTTAGTTGTAAAACCAAGTTTATTTGCAGCTTCTTGTTGCAACATACTTGTTGTAAATGGCTTAGGAGCTGATTTTCTTCTTGATTTTGACTCTATACTATGTACAGTTAAATCTTTACCTTTTATTTTTTCTAGTATTTCATTTACTTGACCTTCGTTTTCAAGTTCTACCTTTTTATCATTTTCTCCATAATATTTTAAGGTAACTTCCTTACCTTCTTTTGTTTTAGCATCTAATTCTATTGTCCAATATTCTTTTGGATCAAAAGCTTCTATTTCTTTCTCTCTATCACATATTAATTTTGTTGTAACAGATTGAACTCTACCTGCACTAAGCCCTTTTCTAACTTTTTGCCAAAGTATAGGACTTATTTGGTATCCTAATAATCTATCTAAAACACGTCTTGCCTGCTGTGCATCTACTAAATCTAGTTTAATATTTCTAGGACTTTTTATAGCTTTTTTTATAGCATCTTTAGTTATTTCATTGAATTCAATTCTACAATTTTCAGTCTCATCCAATGATAATATATGTGCTAGATGCCAAGATATAGCTTCTCCTTCTCTATCGGGGTCGGTTGCTAGAAAAACTTGTTTTGCTTTTTTAGCTTCTTTCTTTAATTCCTTTATTACATCCCCTTTACCTCTTATGTTTATATACTGAGGCTCGAAATTGTTCTCTATATCTACTCCTAATTTACTCTTAGGTAAATCTCTTATATGCCCTACAGATGCCTTTACTGTATAATGACTTTTTCCTAAAAATTTTTCTATGGTTTTAGCTTTTGCAGGCGACTCAACGATGACTAAGCTTTTTGCCATATATCCACACCCCCACAATTTTTATTTTACACTATATATCTTGTTTCGCATTTCTATTATCTTACCTTCTATTTCAAGCATATTTAAAATGCAATTTATATCTTGTATATTCATATTAGTATAATCACAAATTCTATCTATATGCAAGCTTCCTTTTGTTTTAATAATATCAAAAATGCTTTGCTGTACATATGTTAACGCATTGCTATTGCTATTATTAGCTATTTTGTTAAATTTTTTAAAATTATATTCATTTATTATATCTTCTATATCATCAACAAGCTTTGCACCATCTTTTATTATCATATGGCAACCTTTACTCATGTCTGAGTTAATATTACCTGGAATTGCAAAAACGTTTTTACCCTGTTCAAGTGCAAAGTCAACAGTTATTAATGCTCCACTTTTCTTTGTTGCCTCTACTACTATAACCCCATCACTTAACCCACTTATGATTCTGTTTCTAGCTGGATAATTTGATGGAGCCACTGGATGTCCTACATTGTATTCTGATACTAAAAGACCTCCATCTTCTAATATTTTATTAGATAGGTTAAAATTTTTCTTAGGAAGTGGATTCTCTACACTTGAGCCTAGAACAGCTACAGTCTTTGATGATCCTTTAATACATCCTTTGTGAGAATGTTCATCTATGCCCATAGCCATACCACTTACTATATTTATATTATAGTTAGACAATTCTTCACTTAAACTTTGAGCACACCAAACTCCATAAGATGTAGGTTTTCTAGATCCTACCATAGCTAAAGATAACTTATTTAATTGATTTATATCTCCTTTGTAAAAGAGTACACTAGGAGCATTGTAAATATGTCTTAATTTAGAAGGGTATGTACTCTCATTCTTTCCTATATAGCTTACCTCATGCTTATATAACTTCTCTTTTAGCGAATCTATATAAGCGCGACTTTTATATTTTACTATATTCTGTTTAATATTTAAATTTAAATTTTCAATTTTTAGTATCTCTTTATCAGGTAGGTCCATAAGCTCCTCTATATCATCTACACTGTCTTCAATTTTTTCTATAGTTTTATTTCCTATACCTCCTATAGACAATAACCATAAGTATATATCTTTCTTATTCATAACTCACCTCTAAATTAAAACATATTTATTCATACATAAAGTAATTATAGTAAGCTTTTCTAAATGAAAATGCCTCTAGCACATGGTTTTGTTCAATTAATTTTTTATTATCTAAATCAGCTATAGTCCTAGCAGTTTTTATTAACTTTGTGTAACTCCTATTTCCTAGCCTATATTTATTAAAAATTAACTTCAATACTTCCTCAGCTTCATCATTTAACCTACAATATAAATTTAATTTAGAAGATTTAATCTCATTATTAAAATCTATAACATCATTTTTAAATCTATCTTTTTGAATTTTCCTTGCATTTTCTACTCTTAGTTTTATGTCTATTGAACTCTCTTCTTTTTTATTACTATTGAATTCCTCATAAGGTATAGAGCTTACTTCTATAAACATATCAAATCTATCTAATAGAGGCCCTGAAATTTTACCTAAATATCTATTTATATCGCTTGTACTGCATTTACATTCTGTATTTGACATATAGTATCCGCATGGGCATGGATTCATTGCTCCTATAAACATGCTATTACATGGATATTTTAAATTCATCTTTACTCTTGATATATTTATATATTTATCTTCTATTGGTTGCCTTAGTGTTTCTAATATTTTCCTATCAAATTCAGCTATCTCATCCAAGAAAAGTATCCCTCTATGTGATAGTACAACCTCTCCAGGTTTTGCATTAACACCACCTCCTATTAAGGCTTGTTTAGTTGCAGTATGATGCGGAGATCTAAATGGTCTATTTAAAACAATTCCTTCATCTGATTTTAAAAGTCCTGCTGCACTATATATCTTACTTACTTCCAGTGTTTCTTCTTCATTAATACTTGAAAGTATTGTAATCATTCTTTTTGCAATCATAGTCTTTCCTGATCCAGGAGGTCCTATCATTAAAAAATTATGATTACCTGCCGCTGCTATTTCTGCTCCTCTTTTTACAAAATAGTTTCCTTTTATATCTGAAAAATCTTCATCATAATTTTCTTTACTTTGAATAAATTTTATTTTTTCTTTCTTTATATCTATTTCTTTATTTATAAATCCTATGCACTCTTTCAATGTTTCAACAGGTATTATTTCTATTTCTTTTATAAATAAAGCTTCTCTTTCATTTTCTTTAGGTAAAAACACTCTCTTTATACCCTTATTCTTAGCATTTATAACTAAAGATAGAATACCTTTTACTTTTCTCAATTTTCCATCTAATGATAGTTCTCCTATAAATAAGCTTTCATTTAAATATTTATCACTTTCATTTATAAAATTTTTTAGTATTCCTATGGATATAGGCAAATCGAAGTAAGCTCCTTCTTTTTTCATATCTGCAGGAGATAAGTTTACCACTATCCTTGAATTAGGAAATTTATATCCACTATTTAATATCGCTGACTTTACCCGCTCTCTAGATTCTTTTATAGATGCTCCTGCTAATCCAACAATATTGAAACTTGGTATTCCATTAGTTATGTCAACTTCTACCTCTACTATTATTCCTTCAATACCTACCAAGGTACTTGAGTTTATAATACTTAACATTTTATTACCTCTTTTTTATTACTATTAAAAAGCATTTTCAATATGGTTTATTTCATTATTTTTCAAATAAACTTCAATAACATCAAACCTTATTGGAACTTTTTCTAATTTATTTTTAACTATATAATATTTAGCAACATTTTTTATCTTCATTTTCTTTTTGTAATTTACGGCTTCTGATGGATATCCAAAGTTTATATTACTTCTTGCTTTTACTTCTACAAATACTAATTCTTCATTTAATTTTACTATTATATCAATTTCTCCAAATTTTAATTTGTAGTTGTTTTCTAAGATGTAAGCTCCTTTAGATTTCAAATAATTTGTTGCTAATTTTTCACCTAAACTACCTTTTTGTATATTATTCATAAAAATTACCTTTTATTTTGATTTTTTTATAAAGTATAGTCAATACTGTTGTTTAGTATACAATTTTTTAAATGTAACTTTTTAAGCCTTGATAATTAGTTTTCATAAGATTATGATTTAATATATATTAATTTTGGGCATTTGGAGGAAATATGAAGAGAACATCAAAGAAAAGGAAACTAAAAAATAAGAAAAGTGAAATTATTATAATTTCTGCAATTTCATTGTGCTTATTTTTTATAATGTCATTTTTAGCAGTAAATATATTTAAAGGAAAGGTTTTTGAAATTAGTGCAACAAAAATAGCAAATGATGATAGCAGTGTAAAAAATGTAACTATAAGTGCAATAGGGGATATAATGGCTCATGATGATCAATTAAAAGCTCAGTTTGATAAAGATACTAATACATATTCATTCAATAATAACTTTAAATATGTAAAACCATATATATCTAATTCAGATTTAGCTATAGGAAATTTAGAGACAACTTTAGCTGGTCCTAAGGCAAAGTACAGCTCATTTCCAAAATTCAATTCACCTGATGAGTTAGCTGATGCAATAAAAGATAGTGGGGTAGATATAGTATCCACAATAAATAACCATACATATGATAGGGGTTCAGATGGAGTTTATAGAACACTAGATGTTTTAAATTCTAAAGATATAGAACATGTCGGTACTCAGAAAAATGATAAAGACGAAAATTTTTTAATAAAAGATGTTGATGGAGTAAAACTAGGTATAACAGCTTACTCATATGGACAAGTATACGGAAGTACTACAGCACTTAATGGATTGAATATAGATTATAATGACCTTAATAATTTAAATATTTTCAACTCAAGTTATGTAGATATAGCCTTTAATGAAATTAAAGATACTTTAGATGTTATGAATAATAAAGAATCTGATCTTCAAGTTGTTATACTACACTGGGGTGACGAATACACAAGACAACCTAATGAGTTTCAAAAAGAGTTAGCTAAAAAATTATGTGATTATGGAGTTGATATAATCATAGGTTCTCATCCTCACATGGTCCAACCTATTGAAATGATAAAATCTGATGAAAATGATAATGAGACTTTAGTTATATATTCATTAGGAAACTTCTTAAGCAATCAAAGAAATGAAATTTTAAATAAAAAATATACTGAAGATGGTGTTATTGCCAACATAGGCATAAATAAAAACTTAAATACCGGAGAAACTAAAATTTCAAATGTTGAATACATACCTACATGGGTTAATAAATATAAAAATAAAAATGGTAAACTTACATATGAAATAATACCTTTAATAAACGAAAAACAATTTTCTAAAATAGATAATTTGCCACTTGATAAGGCAAAAAAATCATACGATAACACTACATCTATAATAGGTTCTTCCGACATTATAAATGTAGCAAAATAAAAAAGTTATTTCAAAATAAAACAATATAGTAAAAGGTTAAAATATAAGGTTTAGCGACTTTTAAAGCATCTTTCCAGCTTTAGGAGCAAACCTTATATTTTAACCTTTTTATACTACGCTATTTTGAGATATCTTTTTTAATTTATGCTTTTTTAAATATTACTTTCTCATCTATATCTTTTATAGTTTGACATCCTGTTAAAATCATAGTAGATTCAATTTCATTTATAACCTTCTTAACATACATATCTACACCTTCACTAAGTCCACCAAATGAAGCTGTCACAAATGGTCTTCCTATTAAAATTCCATCTGCTCCAAGTCCTAGCATTTTGACCACATCAACCCCAGTTCTAACTCCTCCATCTGCAAGTATAGTAACCTTACCTTTAACTGCTGAAGCTATATCTTCAAGTACATCGCATACTCCTGGAGTATGGTCTAAAACTCTACCTCCATGGTTAGATACAACTATAGCATCTACACCAGCTTCTACTGCCATTAAAGCGTCTTCCTTAGTCATTATACCTTTTAATATAAAAGGTAGGTTTGTAGATGCTTTTAAATCCTTTATAGCATCAATTGACTTTGGTTCTACAGTTTTACCATGCATAGATAAAGTAACTAGTCCACATGCATCTATATCTACTCCTACTGCAAATGCTCCAGCTTCTTCAGCTAATTTAATCTTTCTTTTTATATCTGAATTCTCCCAAGGCTTTATAAATACTATTCCATTTCCATCAAACTCTTTTATTACTCTTAAGTTTTCTATTAAAAATTCATCTACTGCTGTATCTCCTACCATAGGATAAATTTCATTTTTTAAACATCCATCTACAACACTAGTTATATATTCTCTTTCACTTAACTTACCACCCATATTAAGTGTTGTGCCTGTTATAGGCGCAGCAAATATAGGAGCTTTCATTTTTTTCCCAAACAGCTCTACCTTTGTGTCTGGATTTTTCACATTATGAATAACCCTCATATTTAATTTTACTTTATCTAAGCTTTCATAGTTTTCTATAAATGCACTTCCAGTCCCTTTTCCTCCCATTCCAGGAACTTCACTTGCACAAACTACTCCATTACAAACTTTGCAAACTCTACAGCTTCCATTTAGATTTTCTCTTGCTTGTTTCAACATTTCTTTATAGTCCATAAAAACCTCTCCCTTAGCATAGTTTATAATTAAATTATATCACTATAATATATTTTTTAAAAAACTTCTTCTGTGTATAGTTATTATTCCATGCTCTCTAATAGCTTTATAATGTTGGTCAGTTCCATATCCTTTATGAGAAGCAAACCCGTACTCAGGATACATTTTATCATATTCATACATTATACTATCCCTTGTAACCTTTGCTAATATACTAGCTGCAGCTATAGATATAGATTTAGAGTCTCCTTTAATAATAGACTTTTGATCTATACTCACATCTGGAACATGTGCAGCATCAACTAATAAATAATCTGGTGCTTTCTTCAAACAGTTTATAGCTTTTTTCATCGCCATATATGTTGCATTTAATATGTTATATTCATCTATCTCTTCTCTTTGAACTATTCCTATTCCATAGTCAAGAGCTTGATCCCTTATTATGTCAAACAATTCATCTCTTTTAGCTTCACTCAGCTTTTTAGAATCATTTATACCCTCTATCTTAGTTCCTGGTTTAAAAACTACAACAGCTGCAACAACAGGACCTGCTAGTGGACCTCTACCTGCTTCGTCTATTCCTCCAATATATGTATATCCGTTTTCATATCCTTCATTTTCAAATGTGTTTATAAGCTCTAATCTTTCATTTTCCGCTCTTATTTTATCTAGTTTTTTAGCTAATTTTATAGCTATATTTTTAACTGATTTTCTATCGTCATCCTTTAAAATGTCTATATACTTTAAATATTCATCTGTGCTTATCGAGTCAATAATTGCATTTATTTCCTTAACACTTTTATCTTTCATCTTTTGTCTCCTTATTTTTTATCTTTACTTTATATTTTATCAAAAAATTAAAGTGCTTAATATAAATTTAAGCACTTTAATTTTAAATTTTATTAATTACACCCACTGTATCCACACTTTAAGCAAATACTACATCCTCCTGTATTTGCCATTTGTTCATTTCCACACTCTGGGCATATGAATTTTTCATTTTTATCATCTTCAGTTACACATATTTCTTCTTTTAAATCATTTTCCTCTTTTTCATCTTTAGGTTTTTCATTTATAAGTACTCCACTTCGTTTACATCCATCTCTAAATATAGTTACTCCTTTTAAGGAGTGTTTCCAAGCCTTAATATAAATCTCATACACATCTTCAACTGTTGTTTCGTAAGGAAGATTTATCGTAGATGAAATTGATGCATCAATATATTGCTGCCATGCTTGTTGCATTTTTATTCTATCTTCATAATCTAAATTCATAGCCGTTACAAATATATCAGGTAAATCTTTTTCATCAGTTATATTTTTTAAATCCATATATTCTTTTACTATAGGAGTATATACTTTGTAATATACATCTTCATCATGTAAACTTTCAGTTTTTCTTATATACGAAATGTTAAATATAGGTTCAATTCCACCACTTATTCCTAACATAGTAGATATAGATCCAGTAGGTGGTATAGTTAGAAGTTGAGAGTTTCTAAGTCCATATAATTTAACTAATTCTTTTATATCATCATCTATATTATCATTGAAAAATTTAGATTTTAAAATAGCTTCTTTTTTATATTCTTTAAATGGACCATATTCTTTTGCTAGTAATGACGACTGTTTAACTGCTTCATTTAGCATTGTCCTAGCTATGAATTTACATAGATCTATTGATTTATCAGATCCATATCTCATATTCATTTTTATAAGCATATCCCCTATACCCATAACACCTAATCCGATTTGTCTATATTTATCAACACTTATCTTTTGTTCTTGTAATGGATGTAAATCCAGCCCTTCATCTAAAACTTGATTTAGAGCTATTACAGACTCTCTAACACACGCTTTAAATTTATTACTATCAAACGTAGCACTTGTCCCAAATGGTTGTATTACAAACTCAGCCAAATTTATAGACCCTAGTAAACAACTTCCCCCACTTGGTAATGGCTCTTCTGCACAAGGATTTACTCCCGAATAAGAAAATTCTTTATCTTCACTCATAAAATGATGTTTTTTTATATTATCCCAAAATAATATTCCTGGTTCTGCATAGTCCCAATTATTTTTACATAATTTCATGAATAACTTTTTAGCATCTACTTCCTTTATAACATGTTCATTATTTCCTTCTACTATAAATTCACATCTATAAGTTTCATTATTTTCAACAGCTTTCATAAACTCATCATTTATTCTCACTGATATGTTAGCTTTTGTTATTTTAGTTAAATCCGTTTTTATATCTATAAAATCCTCTATATCTGGATGACTTACTTCCATTGAAATCATAAGCGCTCCACGTCTGCCTCTTTGACCTATTAATCCTGTAGTCATACTATATAATTCCATAAATGAAACTGCCCCAGTTGTATTTTTAGCAGAATTATTAACCTTAGCTCCTCTAGGTCTTAATTTAGATATATCAATTCCAACTCCACCACCATAACTAAATGTTCTTGCAAGTTTTTTTGCTGTATCAAATATATCTTCTAAATTATCTTTTGGTGGTTCTAAAACGTAGCAATTTGAGTATGTAACTTTTAATCCATCTTTATATAATCCTCTATTAGCTAAAATTCTACCTGCAAATAGAAACTTTTTCTGTCTTATTAGCTTTCCTATTCTAGTATTTTTAGCAGATATTCTGTTTATCCATTCATCAAAGTTTTCTTTATTATATCTATATTTATTTTTCCATATAGATTTTTGTAATTCATCCATATCCCAAGGTTTTTTTCTTATATTAGCTCTTTTTTCTCTATATAAAATATAGTGTTTTGCTACATCTTTTCTATTAGATTCCATAAGTAATACTTCTACTAAGTCTTGAATTTCTTCAACATTTAAAGACTTATCACTGTTTTCAAAAATTTCCTCAACTTTATTTGCTATTTCATTTCCTAGATTTTTATCTATTCCTTTTTCACTATTTATTGTTGATTTATAAACTGCATCTGCAATTTTTACTTTACTAAATTTTTCGATACTTCCATCTCTTTTTATGATTTTTTTCATACGATACCTCCAAATTATAAATTATAAACGTTCTTATATAAATACACTTTTTGAACGCTATATTAAACATTAAATAATTTATTTTTTTATATACTTGTTTAAATTATATTGTGCATATTTATTATTTTTATAATTTATAGCATTTTTAGGACAATTGTGTATACATCTTGTACATAACATACACTTATTTAAGAATTTTATTTCCTTTTTATCATCAAATATTATATTTTTTTCTGGACAATTCTTTACACATATTCCACACTTAACACAATCTTCATCTACAGAGAAGTTTTTTCCCATGAATTTAGCCATCACTGAGAAAGTTTCTGCTAATAAATCTTTTCCTAAAACTCCTTTATTTTCTTTATCTGCTAAATATAATTTTCCTTTATTAAGTCTATCAACCAAAATATCTATTTGCTTATTTGTATTTGTTATCATATCCTGTACTTCTTGTGTCGTATTTTTAGGATATTTTCCAAAGTAAAAATTTCTAGGCATTACGTACGTTTCTTTAGCTAAAACATTATATCCTTTTTTATCTAATTTTTTTGCTAAAGAATCAACGCCATTAGCATTTTTAAGACCTGCTGATGTAGAGTATACTATGCAATTTACATTTTTATCTTGTACATTTCTAAGTATCCATCTTATCATTTTTTCAGGTACATTACCTGCATAAATCGGTCCTCCTAAAATTAAAAGTTCTACATCTTCATCTATAGTAGGATTTGTATCTATGCTATTAATCTTAACATCATGTCCAGTATTAACTAATTTTTCACCTAAATAATCTGCTACATATTTTGTGTTTCCTGTTCCCGAAAAATGTAATATATTAATTTTCATTTATTTTCCTCCTGAAATCTTAATTATTTTTATAGTGTATAAGCTTTAAGATTTGTTTTAAGTTTTAACATAAATTCACTCTATTTATCTTAAAATTATTATAAGATATTTTAGTTGCGCACGCAACATTATTTTTATTGTAAGTTTTACCATTTATAAAAATATTTTAACACTGACTAAACCACGATAATAATTTAGCCAGTGTTATTTTTAATCTATTTTTCATTTAAATTTCCAAATTTTAAAAATATAAAGCCTAATAAAATCCATATTCCTAGTGCTATTAGTGACTCTTTTCCTAAGCTAGCTGGAGACATAGGTATTAAAAGAAGTAATATAAACAATAGACTTATACTTGTCCCTAAGAGTGACATAATCTTACTTTTAAAGTTTCTAGCCTTTCTCATAGCTATATATGATACATACATATAAGCTATCGATGCTCCTAATGATGCCATATCCACAATCCAGATTATTACCGTTCGTCCAAACCAAGGTGCAATTAAACTTACAACACTAATAAATATTATAGCGTTTTTAAGCACTCCTTTATTATTTAATTCCCCAAATTTTCTAGGTAATATTTTATAATCCGCTATGGAACCTATCAATTTACTCGAACATATCATAAATCCATTTATACCACTAGAAATAGCTGCTATTAATGCTATTACCAAAAGTACAAATCCTAATCTGCCTAAATTTTCAGATACCGCACTTCCAAGTGCCCACTCCAATGTTTTAGCTTTATATGGTGAATATGCCATAGCTGTTATAATATTTAAAGCATTATATATTAATGTTCCTATAGATAATGAAATTATTGCAACCAATGATGCCTTTTTAGCACTAAATTTATATTCTTTACTAAGCTGAGGTATAGCATCAAATCCAACAAAAGCAAATGGTGTTATTGCAAAAGTTGTTAATACTTGTTTTAAGTTAAATTTGTAATTAGAAATGTAATTATCAATAATTATATTTCTATCAGATTTAATAAACATAGTTATAAAAATAACTGCTACTAATATTATAAGTGTGAATATTATTTTGTTTTGAATTTTGCTACTATTTTTAATCCCCTTTATATTAAAGTATGCAAATAGTATAACTATAACATTAGACACTAGTACTTCCCCTAGATATACATCAACTCCTGCCACATTGTAAATATATCCAAATTTCAGTATATCTCCAAAAACTTTTTCTATAACAAGAGGAAATGCTGTTGCGTTTAAAGGAATCATTGTAAAGTAAGCAAGTAATAAAAACCATCCTACTATAAATCCGTGGTTTTTACCTAATATATTATAGGTATATGAGAATTCTCCACCTTCTTCATCATGTTCTTCCATCATAACTCTATAGTTGTACTCTATTATCATTATGCAAATTGCTCCTAATGATAACCCTAATGCAGTATTTATTATACCTGATTCTTGAAGAAACTTAGTTCCAGGCAGCATAAATGCACCCCACCCAATAATCGAGCCTATAACTATAGAGAATAAATCTATTTTAGTTAAATATGATTTCATGATTTTAGCCTACATATTTATCTTTAATTTCTGCACTATTTTTATACCTATTATTCCACCTATAACCATTGCAGGTAGATATACCCATCCTGATAATGAAAAATTAGTTATTCCAGAATATAATGCTCCTGCGTTACAGCCTAATCCAATTCTTGACCCATATCCCATTAATAATCCACCTATTATATAAACAAAGCTATCCTTAAAAGTAAATCTAAATTTAAATGAGAATCTACCAGCTAATAATGCAGCTACCAATGATCCTATTATTAAGCCAATATTTCTTAATGATCCTCCATCCATTAAAAATCCTTTGCTCATTTCTTCCATCTTATCTATAAACCATGGCCAAGTTGAAATATCTACAACCCCTAAAGAGTTACTTGCCCATCCACCCCATTTTGCAAACGAAGTAGTAACTCCCCAACTTTTGCCAGAAACTATTAATAATGATAAAAATAATATTGAAAATACTACAGCGCCTTTATTAAATGACCATCTTTCAATGAAAAATTTATGATAAGTTTTTTTAGAAAAGAACTTATACTTTTTTTGTTCAGGTAGTTCTTTTTCCCAATCTGCATACTCAGGTATTATTAAAGTTTTTGATTTTCTTCTTTTACTTTCATATTTTTTAGCAAATACATATATGCCTAAAAATCCTAACAATGATATAACTAGAGATCCAAAATACCCAAATATGTCTGGTAAATAAACTGTAGTTCCTATATTAAATAAAAATGTTTCTTTCCACATAGGAAGGTCATGAACTCCCCATAATGCACCCAATACGAAAAATATTATTACTATAAATGCTCTTCCTTCTCCTTCACCCATATCAGTTAGTGTTCCAGATGCACATCCGCCTGAAAACATCATTCCAATACCAAACATCATTCCACCTGCAATTGTCGCCAAGCTAGCTGGTTCAACAGATGCTATTCCCGGTATATCTATACCTTTTATGGCTGCTCCATAATGTATGGCAGTAGTACCTAGTATAGTTATAGAAAATAATAAAATAAGTGCAGTCGTTAAGCTACTTTCTCCTGTAATATATATTCTTCTTACCCCCCCTGCAAATCCAAACCTTGACCTTTGAAGCACATATCCCATAGCTAAACCTATCAGGACTTCAAATCCTAGAGTAGACTTTATGTTAGATTCAAATATTGCCCAAGCACCCATTCCTAATAAAATTATTATCGCTAAAGTTGTTTGTGTATAATTAATAGATACTTTATTTTCATTTAAGTTATTTATTATTGAAGTTTTATTTATCATATATTCCTCCTAATTATTTGTTATTTATCAAACAATTAATTTTAAATTTTTAGTTAGTTTATGTATATATCACCTAATGTAAATACTTAGGTGATATGTACTTAGTTTTTTAATTAAAGTTATACTTTGTAACTATCGGAGTTCTATTTTCTTTTACATCATTAAAGTATTCATAGAAAGATATTCCCATAAAACCACCAGATATATTATATATATTGTCAAATCCCATATGTGTTAAAGCCATTATAGCATTATAACTTCTTTGAGCGCTTCTACAATGTAAATATACATTCTTATCTTTTGGTATTTCATTTATTCTATCTCTTATTTGACTAAGAGGTATATTTATAGCTCCTTTTATATGACCATCTTTGTATTCATCTTCTTCTCTTACATCTATTATAATTTCATTGTTTTCAACTAAGTCTCTCACTTGATGAACATATACTTGTTTAAATATACCTTGTAGCAAGTTTGAACCTACAAGGCCTGCCATATTTACTACATCCTTAGCAGTTCCAAATGGAGGTGCATAACATAACTCTAAATCTTTTAAATCCTCTAATGTTCCACCTAGCTTTATCAATGTTGCTATTATATCAACTCTCTTATCTGCATTTCCTTTACCTATTGCTTGAGCCCCTAAAATTTTTCCAGTAGGAACTTCATATATAAGTTTAAAGTGAAGAGGCATACTTCCTGGCATTAATCCAACTTTATCTTGAGGTATAACTCTTACTACTTCATAATTTATTCCCATTCCTAAGGCTTTTATTTGCCCTTCATTTAATCCAGTAGATGCTCCATTATATCCAAACACCTGTATACAAGACGAACCTATAAAACCAGTATTTTTAACAGGGATACCATGTATGTGATCTGCTACTGCTCTAGCTTGCTTTTGTGCTGGTCCTGCAAGAGGTAATTTTGTTATACTATTACTTAATGCATTGTATACTTCTATAGCATCTCCCACTGCATATATATATCTATCGCTTGTTAAATAATTTGAATCAACTTTAATCGCTCCTGTTTCTCCTATTTCTAGTCCGCAATCTATAGCTAAAGTAGTTTCCGGTGTAACCCCTATAGCCATAACCACGGCGTCTGCTTCTACCTTTTTACCTGAACCAAGTACAATTATATTTTTTTCAAATTCAACGACCTTATCTCCTACAATTAAATTAACACCATTTTCATGAATTTCTTTGTGAAGAATTTGAACCATATCATAATCAAATGGCTTCATTATTTGGTCAGTAGCTTCGATTAAATTCACATTATATCCAGCTTCTTTTAAATTTTCTGCTACTTCTATTCCTATAAAACCTCCACCTATTACCGATATATTTTTAGCTTCATTTTCTTTTATAAATGTATTTAACTTTGCTATATCGACTACGTTTCTTACTGTAAATAAATTTATATTATCAATACCTTTTAAATTTGGAACTATTGCTTTGGCTCCTGGAGACAATATTAGCTTGTCATAACTTTCTTCATAAGTTTCTTCTGTAACCACATTTTTTACTAACACTTTTTTATTTTCTCTGTCTATAGAAACAACTTCATTATATACTCTAGCATCTATTCTATATTGTTTATAAAATACTTGTGGATTCATAAGAACTAAATCCTCTGAATCTTCAATCATGCTACTTAAATGGTATGGTAAGCAACAATTTGAAAATGATACATGAGGTCCTTTTTCAAACATTACTATCTGATTTTCTTCTCCTAATCGTCTTAACCTTGCTGCCGCTGAAGCTCCACCAGCTACTCCACCTACTATTACTATTTTTTTACTCATATCTAGCCCTCCAAAGTCCATTTATAAAGTTTGATTTGTAATAACCTTTTCTTCTATTTTTATTTTAATTTATTTTTTAACAATATTCTAATAACATTCCCTTATATCGCATAAGCATTTCTTATACTATGCTATTTCCCATCATTTAAATGGTATAATTTTATTAATCGTTGTAGAAACTTATACCTAGAAGGAGTGAACACATGAATATAGATTTTTTGAGGTCATTTTATTTTACAGTAAAACATAATAATATCTCTAAAGCTGCAAAACATCTACACATAACACAACCTGCATTAAGCATGCAACTCCAAAACTTAGAAAATACTTTTCAGGTAAAATTATTGATTAGAGGAAACAAAGGTGTTGAGTTAACAGAGGAAGGAAAGGTTGTTTTTCAATATGCTTCAAACTTACTCTCTATTGAAGATAATATAAAAAAAGACTTAGAATGCTTAAAAAAGGATAAAGAAGTTCTTTATATAAACGCATGTAAAAATATAGGTGAATATACTTTACCTTGTGCTATTTATACATTTAAGGAAATTAACCCTCGAATAGATATAAACTTAAGCATAGATAATTCAAATAATATTTTAAAAAAGTTAATAGAAAACGACATAAACCTAGGTATTGTATTAGGTAAAATTAGTAATGATGATTTAGTGTTTGAACATGTATTGTCAGATAAGTTTATTTTAGTTACAAATCCTAACCAAAACATTTCTAAAATTTCTATCAATGAAATTTACAATATTCCATTGATATTTAGAGAGAAAGATTGTGCAGCTTCAATACTTATGGAAAAACTCCTAGATAAGCATTCAATTAAAGTTGATAACTTAAATATTACACTTCGTATGAATTCTCCTCAGTCTATAAAATCATCTATATTATCAGGTATGGGCTTTGCTTTTTTACCTGAGATAATTGCACGACATAGTATAAGATCTTCGCAACTTAAGGAAGTTCAAATTCCTAATTTTAATACTAACTTTGAATACTACGTTGTTTATAGAAAAGATTACACATTAACTAATTCAGAACGAAAGTTTATAAATTTTATAAAATCAGATAAAAGATGCTTTTGCTACTAACATAAAAAAGCCGTTGATAAAATTATCAACGACTTTTTATTTTCTTATATTAACTTTTATTATTCGTATTCTACGCTCATGCAGTTACTTGTCTTAACAAAGTTTCCTAATATTCCACCTACTATCGCAGGTACTATCCAGTTAAATCCTATCTTAGCAAATGGTAATACTTCTAAGAATGGTATGTGTACTGGTAATCCATAAGTTTTAGCTAATGAATTAACTACACCTAATATACTTATTATTAAAGTTACATAAGCTGCACCTTTTATAGCATTATCATTTTTAATTTGATCTTTAAATAATGTTGTTATTACTAATAGTATCGTTACTGGGTAAACCATATCAAGTATTGGTGCTGAGAATTTAATTATAGTGTCAACTCCAAAGTTAGATACTATAGCGCTGAATATACATACAACTATTACTACTACTTCATATTTTAATTTATTGTTAGTAATTTTAGTAAAGTATTGTCCTGTAGCTGATGTTAATCCTATAGCTGTTGTTAAACAAGCTAGAGCTACTATTATTCCTAGTATAGCTTTACCTGGATATCCAAGTAATTGTTCTGTTATTCCAACTATTAATGAAGCTTGAGATATTGTACTTATATCTTGTCCTGCAAAATTTTGAGATATAGTTGCTCCTAAGAATGTAAGTCCTCCATAAACAAAACATAAAGCTACTCCTGCTACTATACCAGCTTTTATCGTTAAACTCACTTTTTCTGAATTACTTTCATATCCTTTATTGTGTAAAGATGCAATTATTATAGTTGAAAGTGCAACTGCTCCTAACGCATCCATTGTTTGATATCCTTGTGATACTCCATTTGAAAATACGTTGTCTACTAAAGTGTCTGGGCTTATTTGTCCTAATGGTGTTATTATACCTTTTATTATTAAAAGAGCTAACGCAACAAGTAATGCTGGTGTTAACACTTTTCCTATTATATCTACAACCTTAGATGGTCTTATTGTAAGTAATAACACTATTGCAAAGAATATTATAGAGAATATTACTGGAGATACAGCATTTCCTATTATAGGTTGTACACCCATTTCAAATGTTGTAGCTGCTGTTCTAGGTATTGCTAATAAAGGTCCTAGACAAATCATTATAGCTATTCCTACAACTTTTGATAAAGATTTACCTGCTCTTCCTAAAATCTTATTAACATCTCCACCGCATTTTGCTGCTGCTGCTATAGCTAGTAATGCTAGTCCTACGTCAGCTAATATAAATCCTGAGAATCCCGTCATCCAACTTTCACCAGATATAAGTCCTAAAAATGGTGGGAAGATAAGATTTCCTGCTCCAAAGAACATAGCAAAAAGTGCAAATCCCACTATAATTATATCTTTGTTCGTATTTTTCATATTAAAGCCCCCTAAAAAATTTCTTTTTATTTAGATTAAATATTCTGAAAATATTATATAATAGTTTTTTCTAACTGTCAATAATATTGTCAATATACAAAATATTTTGAATATTCTGTATAAAATTATATATTTCTAGAGTTAAGTTATTCCAAATACTTCAGCCTCTAAGTTAAATTTTTATCATAAAAAATTTTTTTTATGGCTTAAGTATAAATGAAAAAAAATAGAGTTTAGACTTTATAAAAATAGCCCCTTTACAGTGAAAACACTTACTTTGAAGGATTCTATTTTTTTATCTAATCTCTATTTATTAACATAGCTTTAACAATCAATCATATCTTTAGGTACTTCTAAAGTTATCCTTCCCATCTTACCATCTCTGAATTCATTTAGAACTGTTGTTGCAATTCTTGTATAATCCAACTCATTTTTTCTCAAAATAAGACCTCTTTTAATTCCTATTTTATCCATAGTTTCTATAGGAGTTTCTCCAAGCTCGTCCAGTTTATATCTTTCTTTTAATTTTTCTGGTTCTATTTCCATTAATTTCTCTATTAATTTAAGCCCTAAAGTGTCCACGTCTAAAACTTCATCTTTTATAGCTCTACAAAATGCTAATTTTAAAGCTACTTCTTCATCTTCAAATTTAGGCCATAATATACCTGGAGTATCTAATAGCTCTAAGTTACCTTTTAACTTAACCCATTGCTTACCTTTAGTTACGCCTGGCTTATCTCCTGTTTGAGTACTTTTTCTTCCTGTAAGCTTATTTATAAGAGAAGATTTACCTACGTTTGGAATTCCAACTATCATTATTCTTATAGGTCTCTCTATTCTCCCCTTTTTAACTAAAGCTTCCATTTTTTCTCTAGTTTCATTTTTACATTCTTCTATTATTTTATTTACGCCTTTTCCCTTTAAAGTATCTACTGGGATAGCTTTTATTCCTCTTTTTTTGTAATAATCAACCCATTGATTTAATTTATTTTGATCTGATATATCACTTTTGTTTAAAACTACAACTCTTGGTTTATCTCCAACGAATCTATCTATATCAGGATTTCTACTACTAAGTGGTATTCTTGCATCTAAAAGTTCTACAACAACATCGACTAATTTTAAGTTGTTTCTTACTAAGTCTTTAGTTTTTTTCATATGCCCTGGATACCAGTTTATATGTAAACTATCATCTCTTAAGTATTCATCTGTCATTCTTTGTATTTTCATATATTTTCTCCTTTTTCTAATATTAAAAACACAAATTATTTTATCTAAACTTATAATTTATATTTATAAAAATTTATTTTAATCTAATTAATAGTAAAAAAGGAGACTGAAATCTCAGTCCCCTGTATAGTAAAGTTTATTATCTAGCTTCTTTTATCTTAGCAGCTTTACCTACTCTACCTCTTAAGTAGTTTAGTTTAGCTCTTCTTACTTTACCTTTTCTAGTTACTTCTATCTTCTCTAATTTTGGAGAATGAACAGGGAATGTTCTTTCTACTCCAACGTTGAAAGATATTTTTCTTACAGTGAAAGTCTCTCTAGCTCCTCCACCTTGTCTCTTTAATACAACACCTTCGAATATTTGTATTCTTTCTCTTTTTCCTTCAACTATTCTAACGTGTACTTTTACAGTGTCCCCAGGTCCAAAGTTAGGAACTTCATTTTTTAATTGCTCTTGCTCTAATGATCTTAATATTTCGTTCATTTTAATCCTCCTGGTATCATAGACGCTCTTAATTACTTGACCATTTGTAAGCAGAGGAACGCCCGTTTTATTTTTTCAACAGATTTTATTATACTATATGTCCTATTTATTTACAAGCTTTTTTGTATAAATCAGGACGTCTTTCTTTAGTTATTTCAATAGATTTCTCATGTCTCCACTCATCTATTTTCTTATGATTTCCAGATAGTAAAACTTCCGGAACTTCCATTCCCATAAATTCTCTAGGTCTAGTATAATGAGGGTACTCTAATAAATCATCTTTAAATGATTCCTCTTCAAAGGATTCATTTTGACTTAATACACCTGGTATAAGCCTTGAAATTGAGTCTATAAGAATCAGTGCAGGAAGTTCTCCTCCTGTTAATACATAATCTCCTATAGATATTTCATCGGTAACTATAGAATCAATAATTCTTTGATCTATTCCTTCATAGTGACCACATAAAAGTATTACATCTTCAAATGTTGACATTTCACTAGCTATATTTTGATTGTGAACTTTACCCTTAGGCGTTAAGTATATAACTCTAGGATCTTTTATATCAAACTTATCTATAATATATTTATATGTATCATATATTGGTTGTGGAGTCATTACCATACCTGCTCCACCTCCAAAGGGATAATCATCTACCTTTTTATGCTTATTAGTAGAAAAGTCTCTTATATTGTATATGTTTACTTCAATAATACCTTTTTCTACAGCTCTTTTCATTATACTCTCATTCATATAAGAGTTGAATATTTCTGGGAATAGTGTCATTATATGAAATCTCATAATATCACCTTAAAATTAATCTAACATTCCCTTTATAGGGTCTATTATCATTTTTCTTTCTTCTATATCTATCTCAGGTACAAATTTCATAACAGCTGGTATAAGATATTCTTTATTATCTTCACCTTTAATTACATAAACATCATTAGCTGTATATTGTAAAACATCATCTAATACGCCTACATGTTTATTATCTACTGTATAAACGTCTATACCAATCATATCAGCAATAAAGAACTCGTCTTCATCTAATTCTTTTGACTCTTCTCTAGATACATAGATATTTTTGTTAACTATCTTTTCAGCCATTTCTACTGTATCTATTCCTTTTATTTTCATTATAACTAAGTTACCTTTATATCTAACATTTTGTACTTTATATTCTGTATTAAGGTCTTTTCCTATATAAAAAGCATCCAAGTCGTCATATCTATATATATCATCCGTTGTGGAGTAAATTCTTACTTCACCTTTTAAACCTTGTGTTTTTACTATTTGTCCTATTTTAAAATGAGTTAATTTATTTTCCATAATCTCACCTTCTTTAAAAATTATGCTTTATCTTTGCGCAATATATACACAGTATATACAAAAAGGACTAGGTTAATACCTAATCCTTTATATTATTTCAAGAGTAACCTTTTTGTGGTCTCTATTTGAAGCAGATTTTATAACAGTTCTTATAGCTTTAGCTATTCTACCCTGCTTACCGATAACCTTACCCATGTCATCAGGGGCTACTTTTAATTTTAAGATAGTTTCTCCATCATTAAAAGTTTCCTCTACTTCAACTGCCTCTGGATTATCGACAAGAGCCTTTGCTATATCTAGTACTAGCTCTTTCATATCAATTCACTCCTAAAAGAAAATTACTTAGCTTGCTTAGAAGCTTCGAACTTTTCCATTACTCCGTTGTTAACTAATAAAGTTTTAACTGTATCAGTTGGTTGTGCTCCACATCCTAACCATTTAACAGCTTTCTCATCGTTTATTTTAACTTGCTTTGGTTGAGATATTGGATTGTAGAATCCTATTTCTTCTATGAACTTTCCATCTCTTGGAGCTCTAGAATCTGCTACTACTATTCTGTAGAAAGGTTTTTTATTTGATCCCATTCTTTTTAATCTTATTTTAACTGCCATATCGACACCTCCGAAAAATTTTTATCTTTTTGTTTTCTATTATTTAAAGAAAGGTAAACCGGCAAAGCCTCCCCTTTTCTTCATGCTTTTTTGAGTTCCTGTAAACATCTTCATCATTTTTTTCATCTCATCAAATTGCTTTATAAGTCTGTTTACATCTTGAACACTAGTACCACTACCTCTTGCTATTCTTTTCTTTCTTGAAGCATTTAGGATACTAGGATTTCTTCTTTCTTCTATTGTCATAGACTGTACGATTGCCTTAGTCCTAACAATTTCTTTATTATTCATATCGATGTCCCCAAGTTGGTCTTTGACTTGACCCATACCAGGAATCATTTCAATTACCTTATTTAAAGGACCCATCTTTTGAATTTGTTCCATTTGTTCTAAGAAATCTTCAAAATCAAGATCTTGCTTTTTAATTTTGCTTTCTAATTCCTTAGCTTTTTCTAAATCTATATTTTCTTGAGCCTTTTCTATTAAGCTTAGGATGTCTCCCATACCTAATATTCTAGATGCCATTCTATCTGGATGGAAAGGCTCTAAGTCATCTAGCTTTTCTCCCATACCTATAAACTTTATAGGCTTTTGTGTTACAGCTCTTATTGAAAGTGCTGCCCCACCTCTAGTATCACCATCAAGCTTAGTTAAAACTACTCCATCAACCCCAAGAGCATCATTAAAGCTTTGTGCAACATTAACTGCATCTTGTCCTGTCATAGAATCTACAACCAATAGTATTTCGTGCGGCTTAACTTCAGATTTTATATTTTGTAACTCTTCCATTAAAGTCTCATCTATATGAAGTCTACCCGCTGTATCTATTATAACTAAATCGTGGTTATTTTTTACTGCATGATTATATCCAGCTTTTGCTATATTTACTGGGCTTTCTTTATCTCCCATGCTAAACACTGGTATATCTAATTTTTCACCTACAACTTGTAATTGCTTTATCGCTGCAGGTCTATATATATCACAAGCCACTAGTAAGGGCTTCTTACCTTGCTTTTTAAAGTATCCTCCAAGCTTACCAGATGTAGTTGTCTTACCTGCACCTTGTAAACCTACCATCATTATAACTGTTGGTGGCTTTGGCGATATCATTATTTTACTTTGAACATCACCCATTAAACTTGTAAGTTCTTCATTAACTATTTTTATAACGTGTTGTGCTGGTGTCAAGCTTTCCATAACATCTTGTCCAACAGCTCTTTCTTGAACTTTCTTAACAAAGTCTTTAACTACTTTAAAGTTAACATCAGCTTCTAATAAAGCTAGCTTAACTTCTCTCATAGCATCTTTAACATCTTTTTCAGTAAGCTTACCTTTAGATTTTAATTTACCTAAAGCGCCCTGTAGTTTATCTGCTAATCCTTCAAATATCATTTTAACATCTCCCTACATAAATCTTCTATATTTTCTACCTTAGGGATTAAATTAGCACAATCTCTATTTTGCAATAAATCTTGTTTAATGTCAACAACTTTATTATATATGTCTTGTGTAATTTTTTCACGTTCTTTTGACTTTTTAACTAAGCCTAATTTTGCTTCATAATCCTTCAAAATTTTTTCAGAACGCTTTAATGTATCATATATTCCTTGTCTTGAAACACTTAGATTTTCACTGATTTCTCCAAGAGAATAATCTTCATTGTAATAAAGTGATACAATTTCTCTTTGCTTATCAGTTAGAAGCATTTTGTATTGTTCAAATAACAACCCAATTTCTACTAATTTTTCTAGATTCATTATTACACTTCCCACTTGCTTTACTGTAAAGGTTAATTCCTTTACACATTGTATTTTATATCATACTAATAAAGTTGTCAACAATTATTTTAAAAAGCTAATTAGTTCCCAAATAACGCATCTATAAATGCTTTTGAATCAAAATCTTGTAAGTCTTCTACTTTCTCTCCAACACCTATAAGTTTCACAGGAACATCAACTTCTGATTTAACAGCTAAAACAACTCCACCTTTTGCTGTTCCATCTAATTTAGTTAAAACTATTCCCGTTATATCAGCTACTTCTTTAAATGTTTTTGCCTGAGATACCGCATTTTGACCTGTTGTAGCATCTACAACTAGTAAAACTTCTTTTTGCGCTTCTGGATATTCTCTATCAACTATTTTGAATACTTTACCTAACTCATTCATTAAGTTAGTTTTATTGTGAAGCCTTCCTGCTGTATCACAAATTAATACATCTGCTTTTCTAGCTTTAGCAGCTTTAACAGCATCAAATATTACAGCTCCTGGATCAGCTCCTTCTTGGTGCTTTATTATATCCACGTTACTTCTATTAGCCCATACTTCTAGTTGTTCTATAGCTGCTGCTCTAAATGTATCACCTGCTGCAAGGAGTACTTTTTTACCTTCTTTAGTGTATCTATTAGCTAGCTTACCTATTGTAGTAGTTTTACCTACCCCATTTACCCCTACCATTAATATTATACTTGGACCAGGCTCTATGTTTAATTTAGAATCTTCTTCGCCTAACATATCGCATATTACAGCTTTTAACTCACCTCTTACAGCTAAAGGATCTGTAATACCTTTAGTTTTTATAGCATCTCTTAGTCCATCTATCATTTCCATAGTAGTGTTTACGCCAACATCTGCTGTTATTAGTATTTCTTCAAGTTCTTCAAGAAGATCTTCATCTATTGTAGTATATGAATTTAAAACAGCATCAATTTTATCTGTTATTCCTTGTTTAGCTTTAGTAAGTCCTTGTTTAAGTCTTGCAAATAAACCTTCTTTTGTAATTTCTTCTTCTACTTCTTCTACTTCTTCTACTTCTTCTACTTCTTCTACTTCTTCTACTTCTTCTACTTCTTCTACTTCTTCTACTTCTTCTACTTCTTCTACTTCTTCTACTTCTTCTACTTCTTCTACTTCTTCTACTTCTTCTACTTCTTCTACTTCTTCTACTTCTTCTAGCGAAGTTTGTTCAATTTCATCTTCATTGTCAATATCTATTATTTCTTCTTTATTTTCTATTATTTCTTCTTTATTATCTGACTCTTCATCTAAATGATGTTTTTCTTCTAATTTAAACTCTGCACCTTCAACTACAGTTTCTTCTTTGTTTTCTTCTTTAGACTCTACTAGTTCTTCTTTTTGCCCTTCTTCATCAGTAGCTGATTCTTCACTAACTTCTTCGATTTGAATATCTTCTTCAACTACAGTTTCTTCTTCTTTTTTCTTTCCAAATTTGAATAACTTCTTAAACATTTTGCCTCCTTATATTATATCTTCAGTTAATTTTTTAGCTTCTTTTAGATCTAGGCTTATTACCTTAGAGATTGCTTTTTCTTGCATTGTAACTCCATATATATAGTCTGCAACCTCCATAGTACCTCTTCTATGAGTTATAGATATAAATTGGGTATCTTTAGATAGTTCTTTTAAAAACTCTCCAAATCTATATATGTTTGCATCATCTAGTGGGGCTTCTATTTCATCTAGTATACAAAACGGAGTTGGCTTAGCTAGTATTATTGAAAATAATATACTTATTGCAGTAAGTGCTTTTTCTCCTCCTGATAAAAGATTTAAATTTTTCATTTTCTTCCCAGGTGGTTGAGCTACTATTTCTATGTCACTTTCTAGAATATTATCTTTATCTACTATTCTAAGTTCTCCATTTCCTCCACCAAATAATTTTTTATAAACAACTTTAAAGTTTTCATTTATTAAAATAAAGTTTTCATTAAACTCTCTTTTCATATTTTCTTCTAGTTCTTTAATAAGTTTATATATAACTTCTATAGATTCTTCTAAATCTTTCTTTTGTTCACTATAAAAATCATATCTTTCTTTTATTTCTTCATATTCTTTTATAGAGTCTATATTTACATTTCCAAGACTTTTTATTTGTCTTTTTAGGTTTTCTAGCTCTTTTTTATCAATAACTACAGATTCATCTTTTAATGCCTTTGCTTCCTCTAGACTTAATTCATATTCTTCTATAAGTTTAGCTATATAATTTTCTTTAGATGATCTTAGTCTTTCTATTTTATTTTCTATCTTAAATAAACTTTCTTTAACTTCTATATACTGTCTATCTATATTTTTAGATTCAGTAGTTATAGAGTCTCTATTTTTCTTAATAGAATCTTTTTGTTCTTTTTGCAGACTTAATTTTTTATTTTCATCTATAATTTGATTCTCTAAGTTTTCTTTTTCTGAAGTTTCAATTTTAATCTGATCTTGAATTTTAACAGTATTAGATTTACTTTCTTCAAGTTGTTCTTTTGTAGTTCTAAGGACATCATTTTGCGATTTTATTTCTTTTTGAATTCTATCTATATCCTTTATTGTAGCTTGGTGAATTTGATTTAATTTAGCATATTCTATATTTAAATCGTCAAATCTGCTTTTATCTACTTCATAACCATCATTTATTTCTTTTAATTTTGAATTTAATGCTTCTATTTCATTTTTATTTAAAATATGCTTTTGTTCTATTTCATTTATATTTTCTTTTAATGACTTAGTTTTTGTTAGTGTATATTCTAAATTTTCACCTAAACTCAACTTCTCATTTTCAAATTTATTTAAACTATTATTTAAATTTAAAACTTCGTCATTTGTACTTTTTATGTTTGCATTAATAACAACTACATTTTTATCACTTTCACGTAATTCATTATTTATTTTTTCGATTTTTGTAAGGTTCGAATCTATAGAGCATCTTAAACTAGTTTTTTCTTTTTCTAATGAATTTAGTTTTTCTTTTTCTTTCTCTATATTCTCTTTAAACTCTTCTATCAATCTTTTTCTTGAAAGTATATTTCCATTAGTTCTTACTGTTCCTCCAGTTAAAGATCCTCCTGGATTTAGAATTTCTCCATCTAAAGTTACAACCTTATATCTATGGTTAGTTTCTCTAGCAAACTTTATAGCTTCATCCATAGTTCCTATAACTATAGTTCTTCCTAAAACATTTTCAATTATATTTTTATACTTTTCATCAAACTTAACTAATTCACTGGCTATACCTATGTATTTAGTACTGCTTTTTATTGCATTTTTATCTATTTTATTAGATTTAATTATATTTAAAGGTAAGAATGTAACTCTTCCTAAATTATTTTTCTTTAAGTAATTTATAGCGTTTTTAGCGCTATTTTCATCTTTAGTTATTATATTTTGCATATAACTTCCAAGGGATGCTTCTAGTGCTTTTTCATATTTTTGACTAGATGATATAACTTGACCTAATGCTCCATATATACCTTCTAAATTTTTATTCTTTAACACTTCTTTTACACCTTTATTAAATCCTTCATAGTGCTTTTCCATATCAGTGTATATATTTAATTTAGAGTTGTATTCATTTATTTTAAGTTTAGAGCCTTGTATATCACTACTTATTTTGTCATATTCTATTTTTAGAGAATTTACCTTTTTATTAATATCTTCAAATTCTTGTTTTAAGTTTTCTATTAAACTTAATTTTTCTTGTTTTTGAGAATTAAATTTTGATATTTCTTCCTTTTTATTACATATATTTTTTTGTATATGCTCTATATCTATATCTATAGTTTTAGTTCTATTTTCTATATTCTCAATATTTGCATTTAAAGTAGATAGTTTATTTGCACTATTTTGTTTAATATCCAGTAAGTTTATTATTTCATCTTTTAAAGTTTCAATAGTCTGACTTACTTTGTTTATACTTTCTTTTTTATCTTTATTCTTTATTTCAACTTCATCTATTTTATTTTCTATATCTTGTAAATTTTTAAAAGCATTATCTTTATTTTCATTTAATTTTTTTAATTCTAAACTATCATCATTTATTTTTTTGTTTATATAGCTAATTTCATTTGTATATCTTTGTATATCACTGTTACAATTTTTTATCTTTTCATTAAGAACGCTAAGTTCTGAATATTTTTTGTTTATTACACCTTTTATAGTGTTTATATATTCAATAGTCTTGTTTATTTTAACATCAATTTCTTCAAGTTCCTCATCACAATCAGTTATAGATTTTTCTAAAGTTTCTTTTTTAGATTTAACCGAAACCATTTGATCTTTCAGCACTTTATCATGATTTAATGTTTCTTCCGCTTGAAACTCTAATTCTTCAATTTCGCTTATATAACTATTTACTTCAATCTTTTTTAACTCTTCTTTTATTTCTAAATATTTTATAGCTTTTTTCTGTTGAGTTTCTAAAGGTTTTAACTGATTCTCTATCTCAACATATATATCTTCTATTCTATTTAAGTTTTCTTTTGTATTCTTTAAGTTTCTTTCCGCTTCTTGTTTTTTATATCTATATTTTGATATTCCACAAGCTTCATCAAATACTTTTCTTCTATTTACAGGGTTATTGCTTAAAATTTCATCAACTTTACCTTGTTCTATTATAGAATATCCATCTTTACCTATTCCTGTATCTAATAGTAATTCTTTTATATCCTTTAATCTACACGACTTATTATTTAAGAAGAACTCACTTTCCCCACTTCTGTAAGCTCTTCTTTTTATAGTAATTTCACTATATTCTATGTGTAATTTTTTATCACTATTATCTATAGTTAATGCTACCTCACAATAGTTCATTGCTTTTTTTGTATCTGTTCCGGCAAATACTACATCTTCTAGCTTATCGCCTCTTAAACTTTTTATACTTTGCTCCCCTAATACCCATCTTACTGCATCTGATATATTACTTTTTCCACTTCCATTTGGACCAACTATAGCTGTTATACCTTCGTTAAAAAGCACATCTGTTTTAGTTGGAAAGGATTTAAATCCTTTAAGTTCTAATCTTTTTAAATACAATACCTTTCTCTCCCTTCAAAATAAAACTAAAGGTTGTATATATCGCTTAATTTCATATATATATCTTTTGTATCAAATTTTATAGTTTTTTCATCATCTAATACAAATTCTAATTCATTTATATCTAAATTTGCTTCCTTAGTTTTTAATAAAACATCGTATTTTTCTTTTATTTCTATTACATTAGATTTTTTATTACCTAATATTCTAGATACATTTCTTTTGTTAACTAAAACTACTAAATTTTTCTTAACCTCATATGTTTTAATTAAGTGTTCAATAAAATCTCCATACATCTTACTTTCAACTAATTCTCTATAAGCTGGATGATATGGACCTGCAAGAACTTCTTTTCCTATTGCTATATCTTCAGTTGCTTGCAATCCAACTCTAATTACATTTATATTATTTATATAAAATAAAACCAAAACTTTTTTTACTATATCTATACTTTTCTCAAGTGTAAATGAATTATATTTACCTTCCTTTAATAGCTTTTCAAGGCCTGTCTCTTTAACTACTAAAGTAGGGTATACTCTTACGCAGTCCGGTTTTAATTCTATAAATTTTTTTGCTGTTTTTATGCATTTTTCTTCTGTGTCTGATGGTAACCCTACCATCATCTGTAATCCTAAATTTATGCCGTAATCCTTTATAAGCTTTGAGCTTTTAAATACATCTTCATCACTATGACCTCTTACACTATCTATTAATACTTTCTCATCTAAGGACTGAACTCCAAGTTCTATAATACTTGTTTTGTATTCTTTTAGCATAGTTAGTATTTCATCATTTATACAATCAGGTCTCGTAGACATCCTTATATCATCTACGATATTTTTATCTACGTATTCCTTAGCTACAGAAAGTAAGCTTCTTTGAACATCCATATCTATAGCAGTAAAACTACCTCCAAAAAATGCAATTTCAATACTTGCATCTTTATCTATTGTAGTTAAATATTCTTCAATTATATTTCTTACATCTTCACTTGTAATATCTGTGCTTACTCCAGTAATTTTCTTTTGATTACAGAAAATACAATCATGAGGGCATCCCCTATGAGGCACAAATATAGGTATAATTCTCTTTTTCATATTAAATCATCCTTCTTAATGCTTGTTTTGCAGCTGATTGTTCTGCCTCTTTTTTGCTCTTACCTTCTCCTCTTCCTAAAACTTCACCGTCTAAAGTAACTTCCATTACAAATCTTTTGTTATGGTCTGGTCCAATTTCTTCTACTAAGTTATATGAAATTATACTTTCACCTTTACTTTGTACAACCTCTTGTAAATGAGTCTTATAGTCTCTGAAGATTCTTCCTTTTATAGAGTCTTGAATTATAGCTTCCATGTGATCTAATATAAATTCTTTTGCATTTTCAATTCCGCCATCTAGGTATATTGCAGCTATTACAGCTTCAAATGCATCGGCTAGTATAGATATACGATCTCTACCTCCCGTAGCTTCTTCTCCTCTTCCTAAAAGAATGTGTCTTCCTAAATTTATTTCTTTAGCAACATCACTTAAAGACTCTTCACAAACTATATTGGCTCTTAATTTTGTTAACTCACCTTCTGGTAAATCTTGTTCTTTTTGGAATAAATAATCACTTATTACTATTCCTAACACTGAATCTCCTAAGAATTCTAATCTTTCATTGAATAAATAAGATTTATTCTCATTAGAGTATGAACTATGTGTTAATGCCTCTAATATAAATTTTTTATTTTTAAATTTATATTTAATAATATCTTCAAATTTTGATATATTAACTAATATACTTGATTTTATTTTCATTTATTTACCTCCATTTAAATATCTATAGACTATAGTGTACTATTTTTCTAAAATTATTGCAAAACATAATATAAACTTTTTTACGCTCAAAACATTTAATATAGACATAGCTAAGTGTCGTAAACTATCCATATTTTTTTGATAAGTGTCATTTAATTAGGCATAAAAAAGCCTATGAATCTTATATAACTTCATAGGCTCTATAAATTCTTTACTATATAGTTTTATTTTTCATCATGGCAATCGCAATCACATATGCATTCATCTGAGCATTCACACTCATCTTCTGCAGATAATATAACTGCTTGACAATTAGGGCATACTATATCTATGTCTTCATTATATAGTAGGTCTTCATCTATCTCTACAAAATCATTACAATTAGGGCATTCCATTTCTATGTAGTTATATTCTTCGTCATCATCATCTTCATCGTCTTCATCTTCTTCTTCGTATATATCATCTTCTATATCTGATAAATCTTCGTCTATAGATTCTACATAATCTATAAGTTCTATTTGTTCTTCTTCTAATTCTACTATTGCATCTGCAAAACTTTCTAAAACATCTACTATTTTATTTATTATTTTGCCTTCTTTTGTTTCTTCACTTATTTCTAATCCCTCTGCAAGACCTTTTAAGTACGCAACTTCTTCATATAAATATTTCATTAAAACCCCTCACTTTCCTTATTTTTTTGTATAAATTTAAAAGCCCATATATCTATTATTAGATATATAAGCTTTTATATTCATAAATTATTAAACTCTTGATAAATATTCTCCAGTTCTTGTATCTATCTTTATTCTATCTCCTGTATTTATGAATAAAGGTACTTGAACTACTGCCCCAGTCTCAACTGTAGCTGACTTAGTAACGTTACTTGCAGTATCTCCTTTGATTCCTGGCTCTGTTTCAACTATTTCAAGTTCTGCAAAGTTTGGAGCTTCTACTTGGAATGGTTGCCCTTGGTAGAATCTTATTGTTGCAGTTTCATTTTCTTTTAAGAATTTGATTGCATCTTCAACTTTTTCATAGTCTAGTGGTATTTGCTCGAAAGTTTCGTTATCCATAAAGTAGTATAACTCACCATCGTTGTATAGATATTGCATTTGTCTAGTGTCTATATGAGCTTTAGGGAACTTGTCACTTGGGTTAAAAGCTTCTTCTCTTATTGCTCCTGTTTTTAAGTTTCTGTACTTAGTTCTGACAAACGCAGCACCTTTTCCTGGCTTAACATGTTGGAAATCAACTATTAAACATGGTTGACCATCCTTCTCAAACGTTACACCTTTTCTAAAATCACCTGCTGTTACCATATGTGTCCCTCCATAATTATACTTAAAATTCTAATTCTATTAATTCCTTTGGTGATGAATTTAATACTTCACATCCATCTTCTGTTATTATAAGTAGATCTTCAATTCTTACACCACCAAAATCTTCTATGTATATACCTGGCTCATCACTTATAACCATATTAGGCTTTAATAACTTTTCTCCCAATGTATTAACATTTGGAAGTTCATGTACATCAAGGCCTATTCCGTGTCCTAAGCCATGACCAAATTTATCACCATATCCTTTTTCAATTATATATTGTCTTGCGATATTGTCAAGTTCTATTCCACTCATGTTAGCTTTCGCAGCTTCTATAACCTTTAATTGAGCTTCTAATACTATATTGTATATTTCCTTTTGCTTTTCATTAGCTTTTCCTACAACTATAGTTCTTGTCATATCTGAGCAATATCCATTATATACACATCCAAAATCTATTGTTACGAAATCGCCTAACTCTATAACTTTATCGCTAGCTACTCCATGAGGCATAGATGATCTTTTTCCTGATGCTACTATAAAATCAAATGATACTCCAGTTGCACCTTGTTTTCTCATAAAAAACTCAAGCTCTAAAGCTACGTCACTTTCCTTCATTCCTGGCTTAATAAATCCTAATATATATTTAAATCCATTATCTGCAATTTTAGATGCTTGTCTTATAACCTCTAATTCTTTTTCATCCTTTATAGCTCTTAAATCTAGCATTAATCCTTTTAATGGAATCATTTCTGTACTAGATAAAGCGTCTTTATAATTTGAATATGTTGAAAAACTCATTTTATCATCTTCAAATCCTAGTCTTTTCATATCCATTTCTTTCAAGAAATTTGTGATCGGGTTTGTTCTAGATATTTCAACTATTTCAAAATCCTCTGTTTGATTTTTAGCTTGTTGTGTATATCTAAAGTCTGTAAATAATATGTTTTTTTCTTTAGTTATTATTATAGAACCAGCAGTTCCTGTAAATCCAGATATGTATCTTTTATTTTTAGACTCTTCAATTAAAATTGCATCTAAGTTTAATCTTTCCATCTCTGCTCTTAATTTCAAAACTCTATTTTTCACCTATACCCACCTCACAGTTTATTATTGCATTTACCCCTAAAATATATCCATAAAATCCAAATCCTGTAATTTGTCCTATGCACGCACTAGCTGTTACGCTTTTTTGTCTAAATTCTTCTCTTTTGTGCACATTTGATATATGTACTTCTACTACTTTAGTACTAATAGATTTTATGGCATCTGCTATAGCATAGCTATAATGTGTAAACGCTCCAGGATTTATAATAATTCCATCAAAATTACAATTAGCCTCATGCAATTTATCTATTATACATCCTTCATGATTACTTTGAAAAAATTCAAAATCAATAGTATCTTTAAATGTTTGTTTTATGCTATATTCTAAATCTTCTAATGTATTTTTCCCATATACATCAGGTTCTCTTTTTCCTAACATATTTAAATTAGGACCATTAATTATCAATATTTTTATAGCATCCACCAACCTTTTGATAAAAACTCGTTTATACTCTATATAATAACATATTTTGTTAAATATAAACAAGTATCTCCCTAACTACTTGGGCTATATTTTTATCATCAATATTTATTTTGATATCTGAACATTTTCTATATTTTTCATATCTGTGATTTAATAGTTCTTGGATATAGTTTTTCAAATCATTTATATTTTTTAGTTTTGGTCTTTTGTCTATTTCATTTTCTAGATTATTAGATATAGTATTAACATTTCCATCTAACCATATTACGTTTTTTATATTTTTTAAAATCTCAGCATTACTTTCATTTTCTACAACTCCACCACCAGTAGATATTATAGTATTTTCTAAACAAGATATTTCTTTGAGTAACTCTGATTCTTTCTCTCTAAAATATACTTCTCCATGTTCTTTGAAAATTTGGTTTATTGTTTTCTTTTCTTTTTTTTCAAGCTCTAAATCCATATCTAAAAAATCCATATCTTTAATTCTAGCTAATTCCTTTCCAACTGTCGTCTTTCCAGTCCCCATAAATCCAATTAAGATTATATTTTTCATACAAGTTCTCCTATATCATCATTGTATATTGAAAATTCAATGCAATGTTTTTGTTTATTCTTAGATAGTTCTAATTTTATATTAACAATTCTACCATCTTTTTCTTTAGATATGTATATGTCATCTATATAATCTCCTACTTCATATCCTGATTTGTATCCCATTCTCTTTATAAAAAGCTTCTTAGTTTTTTTATTTAAAAATAGTTCATCACAGTCATTGCATTCAAAATTTGTTTTGGATTTATAGTAAATAGATTTTACTTTTGTAAGTTCAAACTCCTTACCAGTTAAAATCTGACTATTTTCTGTTTTTACATTAGTTATTTCTATATCTCCACTTAGCTCTTTTTCCATATGCTTTTGAATTTCTAAACCCTGCTGTTGTATTTCTATACTACTATAAATTCTTTTGTACATATTCATTGAAGTAAATAATAAACTGTACAGTATAATTAATACGATACTAGTTATTAACATAGATATTGAAATTTCTAATACAAGATAACCCTCTCTACGTTTCATATATATCCTCTTTTAATAAAACTCTTCCGCTAAATGGAATTATAGTTATTTTTATTTTTCTATCTTTTGAATCAATTATTATAGTTTCTCCTTTTGAACTAAGTGTCCCATCTGATTTGAATTTTATTGTTGATGATGGATATGATAAACTCGAATTTTTAGGCAGGTATACCATTTTTACTATGTCGGTGTTTTCTTTTATTACATATCTAGGATTATCTTGTGTACTAATATTTTCTAGAAAAACACTAAGATTTCCATTTGAATTCATACTTCTAACATATCTTATATCTCCTACTAGCTGTCTTGCAAAAGAATCAATTTCATATTTTTGTGATTTTTCTTTTGGAAAACTTATCATTAATATAGTCATAATTATTCCTATACCTATTACAACTTCAACTAAAGTCACATTCCTTCTCTTTTCATTTTTCTAAGTCTCCTTATAATTGTATTTGAATACTCTCTTTTCATTTTCTTCGGTTGATTTAATATTTATTTTTACTGAGCATATAGCAGTTTTTTTAAAGTTCCTATCTTCTTTTTTTGATTCTATATCTAATTTTATATAACCACCATCTAGGTAAATGTCATTATTTACAACTCTTATTTTTAATTGATTATCTCCCATAGATTCTATAGATTTTATTATATTTATTTTGTTATTTCCTAAAAAGTGATTTTTAAAATTGCATTCTAAATCATTCTCTTCTATATTATTTTCAATTAAATTATTAACTTCTTCTACAATTTTGCTACATCCTAAATTTATGCCTCCTTTTACCTCATATTCCATCTTCACTGACTTTTCCTTTGTAGAAACTATATCATTATTTGTTTTAACCAGTTCTATACATCCTAAGCATATGCAACTTAATATAAAGCAACATAATAATGTTACTATAATCACTGATCCATTTCTTTTTTTCATGTTCTCACCACATAACTATCTATAATCATTTCTTTCTCTTCACAACTAACACAAACAGAAACACGATAACAATTAAAGTAATCTCTTTCTTTTATCACTTCTGATTTTACATTGTATCCTTCAATATTTTTGCTAGTCCTTTTAAATAAATTTTCTTCTTTATTGTTTTGAATTACATCCTCTATGCTACACATTTCTTTTTTTGCCAAATTTATCATTTTACTTGTATTGTATGATTTTTCCAAATAAAAAACACTAGTTGAAAATATGCTTACAACTAGTGATGCCATTATTCCTATTAAGCTTAAAGATACAATGTTCTCTAAAATTAAATATCCGTTCCTCTTATGTTTATAGTTATACATTTTTTAGTATATCCTTTAACTTTTCATGCTCATTTGCATAAATACCGGTCCATATATTAAATCCTTCTACAGCTTGATTTATAAGCATATCTATTCCATATACAATATCAAATTTATTTTTTTTAGCCCAAGAAATAAATTTAGTTTCATGAGGATTATAAACAATGTCACATACAAGTATATCTTTATTAAGTAAATTGATGCTTTCATCTATTGGACAACTATCTTTATCTTTATCCATTCCAATAGGAGTAGTATTAATTATTATATTTATATTTTCTAAATCATCTTTAGTTATTTCATCTGTTGAACATTTTGAGTTTATACCAAAACTATCAATTAAAACATCAGATATTTCTTTAGCATTTTTTATAGTCCTATTTCTTAAATTTATTTCTTTAGCTCCATTTGATGCCATTTCTATAGCTATACTTCTAGCAGCTCCTCCCGCTCCTATTATTAAAACTTTTTTATTGTAAATATCATAGCCCTTGTCTGTTATTGATTTTACAAACCCAACACCATCAGTATTGTATCCAATTAACTTTCCGCCTTCATTTTTTACAGTATTTACAGCTCCAATCAATAGAGCATTCTTATCTACTGCATCTAAATGTTTAATTATTTCCACTTTATGAGGAATAGTTACATTGCATCCTTTAATACCTAAAGCTTTAATTCCTTTTATAGCATTTTCCAATTCATCACTTTTAACATTAAAGCACATGTATTTCATATTCAGATTATTTTTTTTTATTAAATAGTTATGTATATTAGGTGAAAAACTATGTTCAACAGGACTTCCTATTAAACATAATAAATTAGTCTTTGCATTTATATCCATAATTACCTCCTGTTAGCCTTTATTTCCATTTATTATATATATTATACAGCTTTGATTGTTCTTTTTTAAACTCAAAATAGGATATCTCAAATTAAAATTTGAGATATCCTATTTTAGTCGCTCAAGCAAAGCGATTTTTTATAAAGCATTTATCATAGAGTATTCAGCATATATGGATTCTTTATTTAGTGTGCAAATTTTCTTTTCATTATAGTCTAAACTTTCTTTAATATCGAGGTTTATATCTATCTCTATACTATTTTTATTTTCAACTATATTTATTTCACCTCCATAAATATTAATTATAGATTTTGCAACTTCTACATTCATATTTATATTATCTCTGGATTGATTATTTAGACATATATCTTTATCATATCGCCCTATATTTTTTATATATATATTTAAGCCTTTTATATTATCTAAAAGCTCAATATATATAGTACTATTTTGTTTTGACTGTTTTATCAATTTACTAAAAAGTAGTAATATTATTCTTTCTATATCATAAGGATCTACTCTTACTAGCTTTTCTTCTATATTTGTATCAAATATAAATTTTATTTTATCATCTATTGAATATTTATTAATTTCAATTATTATGTCTTCAACTAAACTTACAACATCATAACAATCTACTTCTGGTTTATAAAAATCAGCTTCTAATTTAGTTAATGTCATTATATTTTCTATAAGTCTTAGAGAAATATAACTTTGTTTTTTTACTGAATTCGTAACAGCCGCTATCAATCCACTTTCATTACTTAAGATCTCATCTTTGAAAACAGATTGAATCAATTGATTAGATGACATTATTAAATTTAATGGAGTTTTTAATTCATGCGACATATTTATAAAAAAATGATTTTTTTGTTTATATTCTAGTTTTTTCTTAGCTATTTCTCTTTCTATATTTTCAGCCTTAACTTTTTCAGTTATATCATTCATTATGCCTATACATGTCATTTTATTATTTATTTCCAGGGTAATTCCCCCTAGTTCTACATCTATATATTTTCCTTTCCTATTTTGTATCTTATGTCGCATAAATTTGACATCTTGTCCAAATTTATTTAAAACCCAAGAAATGTCTTTAATTATATGACTATCATTAAATTCATTTAAACTTTCAAAACCTGACATATTCAAAAGTACTTCATTTACATAAGTAGTTTTTTTATCTTCAAAATCATATATATATATTCCTTGAGGAATAGCATTAACTAAAGATATGTAGTTTTTGGCACTTTGTTCTATGCTTTTCAAAAGCACATTATACTCTGTAGTGTCCCTTATTATTGCTATATCTTTTTTTATATTATTTTCTTCAAAACTAGCTTTATTTATATTTAAGTATTTTTTAGTATCTTTATTTAAATATCCTTCAAAACTTCCTTTTGATTTTGTATTTAAAATAAAATCTTTTAATCTATCTTCGTATATATCAATTTCTAAATTATTATTATTGTTGTATGTAATTTCATTGTCCCTTGTTACCACAATAGTATGAGGTATAGTTTCTATAGTTTTTTTATACTTTATTTTGTTATAATCAATTATTTTCTGTGAATATTTTTTATATGTTATATCAGTCATTATACATATAACTCCAATTATTCGATTGTTCACTTTTAATGGAGTATACTCACAGTCAAAATATCTATTGTCTTTGCTAATTATCTCTCTATTTAGCTTAATCCCTATATCATATACCTTTTGCACATCTAATAATACATCCGTACTGTTTTCTATACTCTTATTTAAAAAATGTGAAAACTTTATTTTGTAATTGCAACATGAGTATTCTTTCCAAACATTTGAAAAACTGCTGTCTTCATTTGAAATATATCCGTACTTATCTATTAAAATTACACACTTGTTATTTTGTTCTAATATTATATTTAAAATTTCTTTTTTATTGTTTAATACATCCAATAGTTTTTTGGTTTCTTTTTTGCTAGCTTTTAGATTATCATTTTTACCTTTAATTTTATTTTTAAGAATCTTTAAATCAATTACTAGATGACTGTTCTTGTCCCTATCTTTTTTTGAATATCTTCTTAAAACTATAAAAAACAATCCTATACTTATAAATGCATTCATTACTATGTTAAATTGCAAAAAATTTTTATTTAAAAATATTATTAATAAAGATACTAAACACAAAGAGCCTATTTTAAGCTCTCTGTATTTGTATTTTTTAATATTAAAATTATAAATAGATTGTATAACCATAAAACTACTAACAGTAGCAGCCATATATAAATATGGTGATTGCTTTAAATTTATAAAATTCAAAACTATAGATATTATCAACATCGAACTAATAAAAACTTTATTTTTTCTAGCATACGAGGAAATATAAAATCCACTAGCTAGTAAAATTGATATATTTAATATATATATCAGCTTATATCCCATAATTTACGCCCCCTATGTATTTATGGCCTTATTAGAAATATATATCAGCAAACTCTATATGCATATTTTCAAATATAGAATCTTTTAATACATTTGTATCAACTAATTTTTTTTCATCTATATTTTCAAACTCTTTTAATGAGATTATAAACTCGCTACCTTTGCCTTCCTCACTATTTACATTTATATCCCCACCTTGTAATTTTAAAAATGCTTTTACTAAGGTTAATCCAACTCCACACCCTTCTGTATTTCTAGATAAGGTTTTATCAACTTGTCCAAACTTAGTGAATATAAATTTCAATCTATCTTTAGGTATCCCTACTCCATTGTCCTTAACAGCTATATTTATAAAATCATTTTCTTTGTATATATATACTTCTATCAAGCTCCCAATTTCACTAAATTTTATAGCATTAGAAATTAAATTTAAAATTATTTTTTGAACTTTCTCTAAATCTATTTTTAAAATACTATAATCTATATCACTATTAAATTTAATATATACACCTTTATCGTTTAAATAGCCATTCACACAATCTACGATATGTTTTGTAAGATTTATAATATCACAGTACACAAATTCAACGCCGCAAACTCCATTTTCTACATCTACAATTTCATTCATGTTGTTTATAACTCTTTGTAATCTATAACAGTTTTGTTTAACTAATTTTGTGTAATTTTCTATATGCTTGGAGTTAAATTCAGATTTATTTTGTTCTAATATCTTATTCATATTAGCTACATTATTTATAGGATCTTTTAGTAATTTAGATGTGTTTATTAAAAATTCATTTTTTACATGATGTTGAGCATTTACTAAATCGAGTTCTTTTATAGCTTCTAAAACTCTTTCTTCATTTTCTAGAAGTCTTACTATAGCTAATAACTGTTGTTCTTCTTTTCTATCTATTATAGTTATACTTGCAAAACAACTTTTACTTTTATCTATTTCATACCTTTTAGTTTCTCCATAGTATTCATTAGAAATATAATCATTTATAAATTTATTTATGCTATCCATTTTAACTTGCTTTAAAATCTTTATCATGGATTTATTTTGATATACATAGTCTTTACTGTTTTTATCTATAACTACAATCCCGTCTGGTAAATTTTGTGCTAATGCTCTATATGTTTTTTGATTTGCTTCTAATTGTTTAAGTGCTTCTTCCATTTCTGTTATGTCTACAATTATACTCAATAAAATATTTGAATCGTCAGTTTCTATTTTTGTAGTTATCAATTCTATAAAAATGTTATCTACAGTTTTAAATTTATTTATGCATTTGCTTACTTTTCCAAGTTTGACTTCTTCTAAACTTTCATTTAATTGATTTATTTCATTCATATGTATTTTACTTTTTAAATTTTCTAAGCTAATATTTTTTCTATTATTTTCTATTTTTAGTATTTTAAAAGCTGAGTCATTTATATACTTTATATCATTCATATCATGAATTATAACTCCATCAGTTAAAACATCCATAAGCTTCCTATATTTTTCTTCACTATCATTTAGTTGCTTTTGAATTAGAGTACTTTGTGTTATATCATTAAATATACATATTTTGATTTCTTTATTTTCTCTTATTTCTTTTGTACATATAAATCTATATACCTTTTCTTCTTTATCATACAAATTTATTGACTCAAAACTATTTATTCCTACTTTATTAATCATATCTATACACTCTTGCCCATTTTTAAAATTAGTGCATAAATAATTTAAAATATTAACCTTATTTAGATTAATATTTCTCCAAGAATTCTGATTACAGTAAATCATATTATTTTTTTCGTTTAACATAACTATAGGCATATCAGACTCTTCAATAGATTTGTTTATATTTTTTTCTATTTTTAACGTATCTTCTTTATATTCAAATTGTTTTACTTCTTCATTTTTTATATTTAAATTTAGTACACTTATGTTTTCATTTATTTTTTTTAGTTTTTGTATGTTTTCATCGAGTTTTTCTTTTTTAATTTTCATATTATCTAGTATAAAAAACTTGCATATAAGTAAATTCATTAAAATATTCAAAGATATATATATATTAAAGTTAATCCCTATATAAATTAAACTTATAATATTTAATATTACTATAGATATAAAATGTATGTTTTTAATCTTTAATTTGTGCCTTATAAAGCAAAAATACATAGATTTTATAAACGTGTATACAGCTAATATATACATATCTATTTTTGTAAATTTATAATTGTTAGAAATTATATATACATATATCAAAACTTCTACAAAATATATAAAGTTTATATATTTTGTATTTTTAATTTTTTCAAAAAAACCTATGTATATACCATTTACGAGTGCAGCTATCATAATGATTAAGTTTATATCCAAGATTCTCCCAAAATTACTTGTATAATTAATCATATATTCCCACCTTTTATCCCTTAATTTACTATTTACAATTATATTAGCAGATACTTTCCAAATATTTTGTCATTTCTTGAATAAGCAAAAAATAATTTTTATTTCTTAATAGCAAAAAAAGCCTTAATTAAGGCTTTTTTCACATTTTAATTCTTTTCTTAACTTTTTCAATGCTCGTTTTTCTATTCTAGAAACATACGATCTAGAAATATCCAACTTTTGAGCAATTTCTCTTTGTGTTTTATATCCAAGAGGAGTTAATCCATATCTTAACTTTACAATTTCTCTTTCTCTTGGACTTAATATATTTTCCAATTTTTCATAAAGCTTACTGATTTGAACCTTTAACTCTACTTGGTCTAAAATATGGTCTATATCAGTACCAAGTACATCAATTAAACTTATTTCATTACCTTCCTTGTCAGTGCCTATAGGATCTTGTAATGAAACTTGCACTTTATTTTTCTTATTAGTTCTTATGTTCATTAATATTTCATTTTCTATACATTTTGACGCATACGTAGCTAATCGAGTTCCTTTTTCCACGTTATAAGTTTCTATAGCTTTTATAAGACCTATTGTCCCTATAGAAATAAGATCATCTTGATCTTCAGTTGAGTTATTATATTTTTTTGCTATATGCGCTACTAATCTCATGTTTCTTTCAATTAATACTTCCTTAGCTGATTCATCTTTTTCTAATTTAAATTTAGTTAGATAATTATACTCTTCTTCAGGAGTTAAGGGTTTTTCAAAAGATTTTAATATAGTCAATCAGGCCACCCCTTTCTTCCTTCCATGTCATTTTAAATTATATGAAAGTGGCCTGATAAAATTGCTTGTATAAAAAAATTTATTTTAATATAGTTTCACAAATCTCTTTAAACAAAGGTGTTGCAGGCTTGCTAGAATCCTTCGTACCTTCAATTATTACAGTTATTGCATATTTAGGATTTTCTTTAGGATAAAATCCTGTTACCCATCCATGTGTTATTATTTTTTTGCCCATAGTTTTATCCGCATTTTCTACATTAATAGTTGCCTGAGTTGTTCCTGTTTTTACTCCACTTCCTTTTTCTAATGTAGCTAATTCTTTTGCTGTTCCTTCACTAGCTACGGACTTCATCATATTTTTTATTTTACTTACAATATATGGAGATATATCTCCTTTATCTTCCTTTGTGGACCTAAAGGCTTTTACGATTTCCTTTTTATTGTTTATTATACTATCATAAATTTGTAAAGGCTTGTATGTTCCATTGTTGGCAATCACTTGCGTCATTTGGTTAACTTGAAGCGGTGTAAACATCATTTGCCCTTGACCAATACATAAGTTAACTATATCTATTTCATCTTTTATAGTTCCGCTTTTTTCTCCATATATATCAATTCCTACTTCCTGATCTAAATGAAGTTTTTTAGCAGTATCCATTATCTTTTCTTTACCTACTTTAAGCGCTATATCTAAAAATGCAGTGTTACAAGAATTAGCAAATGCTTGTTCTAGAGTTAAGGTTCCATGTCCCTCCAATTTATTACATTTTAGAACTCTATTATGTACTTCTGAAGATCCGGTACATGTATAAGTGTAATTTTCATCTACTATCCCTTCTTCTAGTGCCGCATATAAAACCACTATCTTAAATACAGAACCAGGTGCATACATATATTTTATAGCTCTATTTTCTAATTCTCCATTACTCATCTTTAAATATTCACTTATAGAATCTCTGTCAAAATTAGGCCTAGATGTCATAGCTAATACTTCTCCACTTTTTACATCAGATATAACTACTGAGCTTGGATTTTGTTCTTTATCGACTAGCTTTTCTAATTTTTTTTGAATATCATAATCTATAGTTAACTTTAAATGTCTATCATCTTTGTTCTTTTCATTTACTTTTACACTACCATCTAGAACTCCAATTTTTTTGTTCTTACCTGCATTACCTGAACTTCCAGCTTTAAATACTTCTACATAGTCTAAATTTTTATCTTTTAATACGTCATCCTTACTTTTTTCAATACCACTTACTCCATTACTATCTTTATCTATGTATCCTATAGTATGAGCTAGTATATCTTCATCTGAATACCTATATGTCTTTTTGTCTATTATTATGTTTTCCTTTTCCAATCTACCTTTTAAGTTATCATTCATTTTGCTTACTTTTAATTCAACTATTGGTGAAACTGGATTTTCTTGTATTTTTTCATATATATGAGAGTTATCAAGTCCTGTAACTTCTTGTATTAATTCCATATATCCATCATCCACATTAATTTTATCTTTTTGAATTATTATTATATCTTCACTTTTAGTATCTGTTATTTTTTTATTGTTTCTATCATATATAGTACCTCTCCCTGAGCTTAAGTTTATGCTCGAGCTACTCTGATCTCTAACACACTTTTTATAAAAGTCAGAATGTGTAATTTGGATGTCTACCAATCTATATATTAAAAATCCATAAATTAATATAAACAATACAAATATAGAATACATTCTGTTTTTACTTGTATATTTTATTGAACTCTTTTTTCTAGACATAAAATCACCCCTTAGTAATTGTAATTCTTGACAATTTCTAAGGGGTTAATACTATTTATTATTAATGTAATTGTGTTTTTATTCTTGCTATCACCATATCTATTGCAACTTCGTTTTGTCCACCTTCTGGTATTATTATATCTGCATATTTTTTATATGGCTCTATAAATTGATCGTGTGCAGGTTTAACAGTTGTTAAGTATTGCTCTATAACAGAATCTACTGTTCTACCTCTCTCTTTTATATCTCTTTGAATTCTTCTTAAAATTCTTAGATCATCTTCTGTATCTACATATATTTTTATATCTAACTTATTTCTTAATTCTTCATCTTCAAGTATCATTATACCTTCAACAATTACTATATCCTTAGCCTCTGTAGTTACAGTATTCTCTAAGTCTCTAGTGTGAAGTTCATAGTCATATATAGGTTTTTCTATACTTTCTCCATTACATAACATATCTAAGTGCTTTATTAATAATTTATTATCAAAAGCTAATGGATGGTCATAGTTAGTCTTTAATCTATCTTCAAATGATAAATGAGCTTGATCTTTGTAGTACGCATCTTGTTCTATTATAGCTATGTTTTCCTCTGGTATACTTTCCTTTATTGATTTGCAAACTGTACTTTTTCCTGATCCTGTCCCACCTGTAATACCTATTATCAGTGTCTTTTTGTCCTTTGTCATCTTTGAATCTCTCCTTAAAAATTTTTTATTTATTCATAATCATCTGGCATAGCTTCGCCTGTGTAGAATCCATGTGTCAATGGTCTATGACTTTTTTCTTTTATTTGCTCTAACCAAATAGGATTGAATTCCCATTCATTAGGGTTTTTATAAAATTCATCTAGAGCTTTTCTATAGACTTTTATAACTGTTTCTAAGTATTCGTCGCTTTGTAATCTTGAATCTATCTTTAAACTAGTCACACCTGCTTTTACAAAGTCAGGTACAAAGTTTAACATACATAGGTCTTTTGAGTTAAATAAGAAAGTTCCTTTTTCATCTTCAAAAACTGGGTAGTATTCCCCTTGTCTTTTTTCTTCTAATAAGTTATACTTATTGTTTCCTTCTTTGTACTCTACATTATCTTTACTTCCTAAGTAGCTACTTAAAAGCCTTCTTCCTGAATAAGATATACATATAGGTCCATGGACAAAAGTTTCTATTTCCATATCTAATGGAGTTTTAGCTCTTATTGTACTTATTTCATCAAAAGATAATTCACTAGTGATAATTATTCTTCTAACTCCTTGATCATACCAAAAGTTAGCTGAATTAAAATTAGTTACGTTTGCTTGCTGTCCCATGTGAATTTTAACATTAGGTATAGTATTTTTAGCTATCGTTAAAACCCCAGGATCTGTTACTATTATTCCATCTATGTTTAACTTTTCAAGTTCTACTAAGTAATCCTTTAAACTTTCGAAGTCCTCATTGTGTGGCATAACATTAACAGCTACATAAACTTTTTTATTGTTGTGATGGGCAAATTCAACGCCTTGCTGTAATTCTTCTCTTGAGAAGTTTTTAGCTATAGCATCAATTCCAAATGAATCTCCACCTATATAAACAGCGTCTGCACCACTTTCAAACGCTAATTTCAAGCTATTTAAATCTTTAGCTGATGATAAAAGCTCAACTTTATGCATTAAAATCACCTCTTACTTTCTTTTTATAGCTAAGTGTGACTCCATCTCCAATAGGGATTATAGATGTATCTAAGTAATCACAATTGCATATATAATCTAGATAACTTCTCATTCTCTTAACTATAGTCTTTTTTCTTCTGATTACATAACTGTCATGAGCTACCATTCCTTTGTACAGAATATTATCAGATATTAAAAGTCCATCTACTTTTAATTTATCTATTATCATATCATAAAATAACTTATATTGTCCTTTAGCTGCATCTAGGAAAATCATGTCAAATTCACCTTCAACTTGTTTTAAAAGTTCTTCTGCATCTCCTTCTAATATAGTTATATTATTTTCTAATCCAGCTTTTTTGATATTTTCTTTTGCCTTTTCGATCATTTTTTCATTTCTCTCAACAGTTATTATTTCTACATCTTTATCTAAAACTGTTGCAAATAGTATAGATGAGTATCCTATTGCACAACCAACTTCTAAAATTCTCTTTGGTCTTTGAACTTTTAATAATACTTTTAAAAAATCTGAAACTTCTTTATGAACTATTGGAACATTATGCTCTTTAGCATACTCTTCCAATTCTTTTAGTAACCCTTCTTTATCCCTTAAAGTATTTCTTATATAATCTTCAACTAAATCATCAACTATATTACTCATATCTTCAACTCCTTGAGTTGCCCTAAAAAAAGACAAAGTTACGCCTTAAAACTTATATTAAGCTTTGCGATAATCCTTTGCCTTTTTGGACAAATATTTTATTTATTTTTCTGTTTTATCTTCTTTAACTTTATCTCTTTCTTGCTTGTAACTTTCTACGTGTTTTAAGTGCTCTTTATATGTTTTACTGTAATTATTTTTTCCTCCTACAGTTGCTACAAAATATAAATAATCCGTATTAGATGGATATAGTGCAGCTTCTATCGATTTAACTCCGGGACTACATATAGGAGTAGGTGGTAATCCTTTGTTTAAATAAGAATTATAAGGAGAATCGACTTTTAAATCCTTATACATTACTCTTTCTTTTCTTTTATCAAACGCATATTGTAGCGTAGCATCTGACTGAAGAGGCATTCCTATTTTTAACCTATTATAAAAAACACTAGCAATCATAGGTCTATCTTCATCTACAACAGCTTCCTTTTCTATTATAGAAGCTAAGTTTATAACTTGTTGAAGCGTTAATCCCATTTCCTTTTGCTTTTCTTTAAATTTATCATTATAAACTTGTTCAAATCTCTTTAACATTTCAGATAAAACTTCTTTTTCTGTACTTTCTTTATCAAAGTAATAAGTATCAGGATATAAAAATCCTTCTAAGTTCTTTATATCAGATTCTTTCAAAAATGCAAAATCAGTGTAGAATTCTTTAGGATTATTGATTAATTGCTCATATTTTTCAGCACTTCCTAATTTTTTATCTGTTAAAGATTTTATTACTTCCTTATAAGTTAATCCTTCCGGTATAGTTACCTTTGTTCCATCGTTATGAACTTTTCCATCAGTAAGTATACTTAAAATTTTAGAGTTTGAATAACTTTGACGTAATAAATACGTCCCCGCTTTGACTCCATGTTTATTAGGTTTTACCTTTTCTACAGCTTTAAATAAAACTTTATTTTTAATTAATTTATTTTCTTGTAAAATATCTGCTACATCAGTTAATGTTGCTCCATTAGGTATTTCAACTATTATTTCTTTTTTGCTGCTTTTATTGTATGGTCCTATTTGACTATATATATATCCAGCAAGTAAAGCCAATATAATTACTATTATAATAGCTACTATTTTCAAGTTTACCTTTCTAAAATTCATAGGGTTATCTACTCCTTATGTATATTTATATCCTTTATATTATAAATCTAAGAATAAAAATTTTCAATAAAATTGTCGAAACTAAATAAAAAGCCTAACGTTATTTTTTACACGTTAGGCTTTTTTTAATCATATCTATTAGAATTTTAAAGTTTTATCTTTAGTTACAACCCCATAAACTAGTTTTCCTGCTTCCACTTTTTCATCAGATATTGTATAAGCTTTTAAGAATCTATCTTTTGCTCCTTCAATTTTATCTAATTTATTGTAATGCATATATGCTATTGTTTCGCCTTCATTTACAAAGTCTGAAACTTTTTTAGTTAAAACTATACCTGCTGATAAATCTAATTCATCTTCTTTAGTTTCTCTTCCTGCCCCTAGCATCATAGCAGAAACTCCAACTTCTTCAGCTTCTATTTTTGCTATATAACCAGTTTTCGGAGCTTTTATTTCCATTATTTCTTTTGCTTGAGGTAAAAGAGAATAATCATCAACTATATTACTATTTCCACCTTGATTTTCTATAAATTCTTTTAATTTATCAAGTGCACTTCCTGTAGTTATAGCTTCTTGAATCTTCGCTTTACCATCTTCAAAGTTATCAACTACTTTTGCTAATAGTAACATATATGCACCTAATGTTTCGCATAACATTACGAAATCTTTAGGTCCTCTTCCTTTTAAAGTTTCTATAGCTTCTATAACTTCTAATGAGTTCCCTACTGCAAATCCTAGCGGTTCATCCATATCAGTTATAAGTGCTATAGTTTCTCTATTCATATTATCTCCGATATCAACCATTTCTTTTGCCAGTGCAAATGAATCGTCTATAGTTTTCATAAATGCACCGTCTCCAGTTTTGACATCTAACACTATAGCATCAGCTCCAGATGCTAATTTTTTACACATTATACTACTTGCAATTAATGATATATTATCAACTGTTGCTGTTACATCTCTAAGTGCATACATCTTTTTATCTGCCACAGCTATAGATGCAGTTTGTCCACATACAGCTATATTATGCTTATTAACTGATTGTATAAATTTTTCTGGTTCCATTTCTATAGAAAATCCAGGAATAGCTTCTAGTTTATCTAATGTTCCTCCAGTATGCCCTAGACCTCTTCCTGACATCTTAGCAACTGGTGCTTTACATGCAGCAACTAACGGTGCTAATGCTATTGTAGTTTTATCTCCTACCCCACCTGTACTATGCTTGTCCACTTTAATTCCATTTATAGCTGATAGGTCTATAACTTCACCTGAGTTCATCATAGCCTCTGTTAGAAACGCAGTTTCTTCTTTAGACATTTTATTTATATATATAGCCATTAAAAGAGCAGATGCCTGATAATCAGGAATCTCTTCTTTAGAGTACTTCTCTACGAAAAAGTTTATTTCTTCTTTAGTTAATACTTCTCCATCTCTTTTCTTTTTTATAATGTCATAAATTCTCATAACGAGTCTCCTTTGTATCATTATTTTATAGTTTTGTAGTACGTTAAATTCTTATAATTTGTTAACTATTGATTTAACTAAGTTTAAAAATTCTGATTTAACTTTTTGTGTTGTCTCTATAACTTCTTCATGATTTAAAGGTTGATTTAATATTCCTGCTGCCATATTTGTTATACAAGATATTCCTATAACATCTAAGTTTGAATGTCTAGCTACTATAACTTCTGGAACAGTTGACATTCCAACTGCATCTGATCCTAAAATTTGAGCTAATTTAACTTCTGCAGGTGTTTCATAAGTTGGGCCACTAAAGAAAGTGTATACGCCTTCTCTTACTTGTATTCCTAAATCTTTAGCACATTCCTTTGCTAATTCTACATACTTTGGAGTATATGCTGTTGACATATCTGGGAATCTTACTCCTAATCTATTATCATTAGATCCTATTAGCGGATGATGACCACTAAAGTTTATATGATCTCTTATTATCATTAAATCTCCTGGTTTGAAATCTTTATTTGCTCCACCAGCTGCATTAGTAACTATTACAGTTTTAACGCCTAAAGCTTTCATAACTCTTACCGGGAATGTTACGCTCTCCATTGAGTATCCTTCGTAAAAATGGAATCTTCCTTGCATAGCTATAACAGTTTTTCCTTGTAAAGTTCCTATTACTAATTGTCCATTATGTCCTTCTACTGTAGAAACTGGGAAATTTGGTATTTCATCATATTTTATTTTTACAGGATTTTCTATCTCATCACCTAAAACACCTAACCCCGAACCTAATATAAGTCCTACTTCTGGAGCTTGTTCTATTTTAGATTTTATATAATCTGTACTCTCTTGAATTTTATCATATAAATTTTTCATATTTTCCTCCAACTAGCTAATTATTTTATAATGTCATTTTTAAAACTTTTACCATGTTTAGGCATTTTTACATTTAATAGATCAGCAACTGTAGCTCCTATATCTGCAAAACTGCTTCTAGTTCCTAAATTTAATCCACTCTTAACATTTATACCGCAAATTAACATAGGTATATATTCTCTTGTATGATCAGTTCCTTTGTATGTAGGATCATTACCATGGTCTGAGTTTATAATTAATATATCATCATCTTCCATGTTTTCTAATATTTCAGGTATTCTAGCATCAAATTCTTCTAATGCTTCTTTATATCCTTTAACATCTCTTCTATGACCATATTTAGAGTCAAAATCAACTAAATTTGTGAATATAAGACCATTATTTTCTTTCTTCATGTAATTTATAGTTTGGTCTACTCCATCCATATTATCTTTAGTATGTATAGCCTCTGTTATACCTTGTTTATTAAATATATCTTCTATTTTTCCAACTCCTATAACATCTAGGTTTGAATTTTTTATATTATCTAAAACTGTATCTTCAAATGGACTTAAAGAGTAATCTCTTCTGTTAGAAGTTCTTTCAAATGCTCCTGGTTGTCCAACAAATGGTCTTGCTATTATTCTTGCAACTGCATTATCGCCCATCATTATTTCTCTTGCGATTTCACACATTTTATATAATTCATCTAAAGGAATTATTTCTTCATGTGCTGCAATTTGGAATACACTATCTGCAGAAGTATATACTATAACTTCTCCAGTTTTCATTTGTTGCTCTCCTAGTTCATCTAGTATAGCTGTTCCAGATGCAGGCTTATTACCTATAACTTTTCTATTTGTCTTTCTTTCAAATTCATCTATTATTTCTTTTGGGAATCCATTTTCATATGTTTTAAAAGGTGTTTCAACTAAAACTCCTGTCATCTCCCAGTGTCCAGTTGTTGTATCTTTACCCTTAGATACTTCACTAGCTCTACCAAATGCTCCTATAGGGCTTTTAACGCCTTCTAAGCTATCAATACCATCTATATTACCTAACCCTAATTTCAGCATATTAGGTAACTTTATATCTTTATAGTTTTTAACTATGTTACCCAAAGTGTTTACATTTACATCTCCAAATTTTTCTGAATCAGGAAGTGCGCCTATCCCAACACTATCAATTATCATCCATATAACTCTGCTCATAAAATTTTTCCTCCTAAATGTTAGTTTATTTTCTAGGATGTTTTTCCTTTAGTTCTTGTCTTATATTCTTATCTATACAATTTAAATAATATTGTAAACTTGATAAATTAGAATTTCCTAAAATTTTGCTGACTACAGCTATGTTTGCACCTTGATTTAATAAGTGTATAGCAAATGAATTTCTAAGAATAGTTGGATTTATACTTTTATTTATATTTGCTCTTTTTGCATGTTTTTTTATTAATTTCCAAAGACCTTGCCTTGTAAATCTAGTTCCATTAGAGTTTGTGAATAAAGCCTTTTCCTGAAAGTTAGTTTTTAAAATCTCACTTCTTGACTTAGTTAAATAGTTGTCTAAATATTTTTTTGTAGTTTTAGACATAGGTATTACTCTAGGATTTTTTCCTGATTCACAACAAATATAATCATATTCTAAATTAACATCATCTAAATCTAAATCTATTAACTCTGTTACTTTCATACCTGTCCCATATAAAATCTCAAATATAGCTTTGTCTCTTATATCTTTTGCATTTTTAGGTTCAGGAAAATCTAGTAAAGCCTCTATTTCTTTTAAACTTAAAATATCTATTTCTTTTTTTTCTATCTTAGGTTTTTTTATATTTTTAGATATATTACTTTCTATGTATCTATTTAAAAATAAATATTCATAAAAAGACTTTATAGATGATATACTCCTAGAAATCGTAGCTGTAGATACATTATTTTTTTCTAATTCTATTATATAACTTATTATATCATTTTCTGTTGATTCAAATAAGTTAATACTTTTATTTTCTATATATGTTAAATACTTTTTTATATCTATAAAGTAAGAGCTAACTGTATTTTCTGTCAACTTTCTTATAGATTTTATATATTCTATATATTCATTTAGTAGTTGCATATTGTAGTCCCTTTAAAATATTTTTAGTGTTATTGTAGATATAGCATTTAAAATAGTTTGTGCAGACACACTAATCATTATTATAAGAAATGAGTTTATTATATACCTTTTCATTAAATATGTACAGTTTGTTTTATTTTGTTTTCTTACATTTTTTATAAATTCTTCAAAGTACTTAAGTGATATTAATGCTAGTATTATCATACCTGGAAGTACTATCGAAAATTTAATAAGTGTCACACATAACATTTTAAATGAACTAGCCTTCATAGCTATTATGAAAGTATTTATAGTATACCCTATCGATAAGCCTTTTACCGCAAAAATAATTAAAGCTATAGGTGCTAAAATTATGCTTAATGTACATATCGACATACCTGCTAATAAACTTAAGTCCATTTTAAAATTTGACATTAAAACTTCTTTTATTTTCATTCCTGAATCATAGTAGCTATTTGTATAAGTTATGTTATTACTTATTACCTCTGTATATTGAGGAAACATTTTATTTAACAATGATCCTAAAATAACAAATAATATAAACAAACTAGATATAATTATCATATCCTTACTTATTTTATCCAATGTGGTTCTTCTATTTATTCTTCTCAAAAACTACAACCCCCTCTTTTGTTCTTACATAATTTTTATGCAAGAGAAGAGGAGGTTATTCCTAATTATAAAAGTTCTTTCGCAAGCAAAAGACCTATAGATGTTTTAGCATCTTCTATATCATTTTTATTAATCATTTCATATGCATCATTTAAATTAACTTCATGTAATTCTAAAAATTCATCTTCATCTAGACAACACTCACCCTTTTCTAGGTCTGTAGCTAGATAAACATATATTTTTTGATTAGAAAATCCTGATGATGTATAAAATTTATGTATTAATTTCATATTATTTGCACTATATCCAGTTTCTTCTTTTAGTTCTCTAATAGCACAGTCTTTTGGACTTTCTCCCTGTTCTAATTTTCCAGCAGGAATTTCCCATAAAACTTTTTCTATTGCTTTTCTAAACTGTCTAACTAATAAAACCTTATTATCATCAGTTATAGCTACTATTCCGACTGCCCCAGGATGTTCTATTATTTCTCTTTTTTGATAGCCTTTTTTAGGAACTTCGACAGTATCTACTTTCAGGCTTATAACCTTTCCAGTATATATCCTGTCACTACTTACTGTTTGCTCTTCTATTATCATAACAAACCTCCATTAAGTAATATGCTGCACTACTTGCAGCATCAAAGAATTCACTATCTTGTTCATAATTTCTACCCATACTCTTAACTTTCAATTCAAAATAGTTTAAATCGTCTAAAGTACTGCCTGGATTTACATATGCTATATTGTGCTTTTCAGCTAATTTATTTTCTTTTATTTGGTTATTTACATAATCTAGTTTTTCTTTATCTTTAAGCCCTATAGGTATATTAACTTCTACATTTACTATCTCGCTTAATACAGTTATACTATGATGACTTATACCTACATGTCTATCTCTTTTGTCTGCAAAACTCATTCTTGGAATTGCAATAGGAGTTCCTCCTAGCTTTTTAACAGCATCTAGTATTGGCCCTTGTTCTATACCTGTGAAACCATATTTAGTTCCTGTACCTGCTATTCCAGGCCCCATACTTACAAATACTGCATCAGCATTTAAAACTTCTTTTGCAGTTATTAATGCTGAATAAATGTTTATACATTCATAATCTCCGCCAAATGCATTACCTATTGTTATAGTATCATCTATCAATTTTTTATTTTTTAGATTTTCTACATTCTTACTTAAGTATATAGGTAGAGATGCTCCATCTGTCATTATATATACTAATTTTTTATCCGGATTATGTCTTTTGTATGATGCAACAAATGGAGTAAGCATACTATGTAATGTACCAACAACAACAGGTAGGTTGTCTAGGCTTTTAAACTCATTTATTTTATCATGTAGTTTACTATCTTGTTCCTCTACAGAATCTACTTTAACCTGTAACGGTGTATATCTCAATTTCATAATATGACCACCCGGAGTCATATCAGATTCTATTTTATTTAAATTAGTTATTACAAAATGATAACCACCTGTACCAAGACTTAATTCAACTGCAGTTGTATTTAATACAACTTCATCACCTATATCTACACTTCCCGTCATCTTAGGATAATTATAAGCTTTTTCTATATTACCATTAATATTTACAGTTATTTCTTCTAAGTTTTGTGACTTACTTTTTATAGATTCAACTACTCCAATTCTTTTACTTATCATAAGATTACCTTCCTAGTTTATCAATAAAATTTAAAACCTTATTATTTTCTATTATTTTTGTTAAAGAGTATTTTTCAGTAAGTGCATGTATAAATACTAAAAATACTAACCATCCAATTCTTATAGGTCTAGCGTATCCTATAGCAATTAAGATTCCTATAGATATACCTAATACATTAGATCCTGTATCTCCCATCATAGCTTTAGCTTTTAAATCATCAAAGAAGTATACGATTACACTCGGTAATAATATAAGAACTAAACCTTTAGGATAACCTACTAAAGTTAATAATAGCGTTATAATTATAACTATATATACTTTTATTGCTCTTCCTGGTCTTAAATCTAGTAAATTCATTAAATTAGTAGATAAAGCTATTATTAAAGTATTTATACATATATCAGCTATATTTTTAGATATTGCAACTGATATAGCAAGGCCTACAAATCCTCCAAATAATGCTTTAAATCCACCCGTTGTAAGATGTCCTTTTAATAAACTTTTAAAATGCCCCTTTAATCCACTTACATCTCTGTTGCCTACAATATCGTCTAAAATACCTACTAAGCACATAGATAATAGCCCAAATATATACATAAATGTATATACTAAGTCGCTATGGTTAGTTGTAAAGTATATTAAAATAATACTATTTATAACTATCGTAGGTAGAAAAACTAATCCCATACTTACAGGTATCATATCTTTTTTATAATTTGGTCTTATTACATTACTGGACACCAACATATTTCTAAAAAATGGCATAACAACATAAGTTGTTGCTACACCAACTAGTAGCATTATTATATACAGTATCATATTATTCAATAACACTACCTCCATTCTTTTCTCTTCTTATTAGCAATTTTCTTTATATGGTAGTATTGTTTTCCTCTGTGTATAAACCCTTTTAAATCTCTTCCTGTTTCATTATGTGTCATATTGACTAAAATTTCTTTTATAGAATAACCATACTTTAATATATCTATTGTCATTCCAACTTCAACTCCATAACCAAAAGGTATTTCATCAAATTTTTCTAAAACTTCTTTTTTGAATATTCTTTGCCCAGATATAGTAGCATCTAACTCTACTCCAGTCATCTCAAATACTGAATCTTTAGCTAATCTTTTTACAAATCCCATCCCACCCTTTTTCTTAGCAGGTGGGAATTTTGCTATTGTTACATCAACTTCATTATTTATTACAGGTTTTATAAGCTTAATAGTTTCACTTGATGAACTGCCTAAATCTCCATCTAAAAATCCTATTATGTCTGCATTTTCCATAGCTTTTTTTAATCCATAGTTTAATGCATAGCCTTTACCTCTATTTCTATCTAACTTAAAAACTTTTATTTTATCATTTACAATAGATTTAGCTGCTTTTTCAGTGTTATCACTTGAACCATCATCTACAACTATTATTTCATTTATTTCTTCAATATCTACTACTCCTAGTAAAGTATCTTTTATTTTATTTTCTTCATTGTATGCAGGTATTATTATACTTACATAAGGATTCATATTTACATCTCCTTTATTTTTACTTAAATGGTATTATAGAATCTACTTTATCTCCTATACCAAAGTTTCCTTTTTCTACAGAATCTCTAAGAGCGTAAACTAAAGATAGTTTACCTGTTCCTTGCTGAGAATTGTTTATAGTTGGTATTTTATCTTTTTTATAGTTTTCTAAATCAGAGAATTTAACATCACTTTTTTGAGTTCCTATTACATATTTACCATCTTCTTTTAATTTATCTATTATTATTTTATCTATATTCGTAAATTTATTAGAAGATTCATTTGTATCTCCACTTGCCATAACAACTTGTGAACAATCTAAATAGTTATCTGATAAATAATTTATTTTTATCATCTCTAATTTTTCTAATTGTTGTAGTTTATCCATAGCATTTTCTTCTTTTAAGCAGCTCATTATGTAATTAACTACATCTTTTTCAGTTTTTAACTGTAATTGTAATGCACTATCAAGTTCTTTTATTTTATCTTTATTAGTTAACCCTGATTTTAAAACAATATCATATGCTACACTTCCATTTGCATCTGTTATAGTCTTAGATATGTCTTGTGTATAATCATAATTTTCTGTTGTTGATATTATTCCTACATTTTTACCTTGTAATTGGTCTTTTATTAATACTAAATAATTTTGATTTAAATAATTTACTAGTTTTTTGTATTCACTTTCTTTTTTGTCTAGTTTACCTTCTAATTCATCATTTGTTGTTTTTATGTCTTCAAATTTAGCATCTAAATCATCTATTATAGCAGCTTGTTGCTTGCTAAGTTCTTGATCATAATTTAAGTTAAATCCTACTAGCATTCCTATTCCTAATGCAATAAATATAGCACCTATCGTTACTATATAATACTTCATATTTATATGCATGTTAATCCTCCTCAATTAATTACATCTGTAATAGTAGTCTCATTTTTAATTCCATCAAGTGCATAAATTGTTGAACACTTGGAGAGAATGATGCAAGTATTAAAACTGGGAATAAAGCAGTTGCTATAAGTGCCCATATATACTTTAATTTTAATTTACTTCTATATAATAAGTTTACACCTTTTGCATCTATTAGCTTCGATCCTATTTTTAGTCTTACTAAAAATGTACTAGCCATACCAGGTCTTCCTTTTTCTAAGAAGTCTATCATATTAGAATGTGTCCCTACAGCTACTATAAGTTCAGCCTTATACTCATAAGCAGTAAGCATAGCTATATCCTCACTTGTTCCAGGCGCAGGAAATACCACAGCTTCCAATCCTAAGTCTTGTACTCTCTTAAGTCCAGGTGCTCTTCCGTCTGTGTATGCATGAACAACTATTTCTTTTGCTTTTTGTAAAGCTTCATCACTTACACTATCCATATCTCCTACAATTACGTCTGGAGTATATCCAAACTCTATTAAAGCGTCAGCTCCACCATCTACACCTACTAGTATAGGTTTCATTTCTTCTATGTACGATAATATTGTGCTTAGGTCTTGCTTATAGTCTTGACCTCTAACAACTATCAATACATGTCTGTTCTTGTAATCTGTACTTACTTTTGGTATTTCAACTTCTCCAAGAATAAGTCCTTTTTCTTTTTTAGCATAATCTATAGTATTATCTATAAATCTATCCAACTCTACAGATAAGTTTTCATATGCCAATCTTATCTTGTTATCAACTTCGTCTTTATCTAATACTTCTCCTTGGCCTAATAATTCTCCATCTCTATAGATTTTTCCATCTATAACTTCTATTATTTGCCCCTCCTGTAAGTTGTTGAATAGTTCTTCACCTACATTATCTACAATAAGTATATTTTTATCTACAAGTATTCCAGGTCCTTTATTTGGGTATCTACCACTTATAGATTGAGATGCATTTATAACAAGTTTTATCTTTCCCTCTACTAATGAATTTGCAGCAACTTCATCTACATCTTTATGATTTATAACTGCTATTTCTCCGCCAGTAAGTCGCTTTGCAAGCCTTTTTGTTTTTCTGTCTACCTTAATAGGGGCTTCGACTCTCATACTTAAAACCTCCAATTTTCGTTTTTGAAATCACATTACATTATAGCATTATTTTACAACAATTTAAATAATTAAAATTACGCGCCCTTCTTATAAGCTATTTATAATATTAATTAAATCTGTTTTATTGTTTATATTAGGATTTTCAATCACATTATATAGTAAAAAGTTTAATTTTTCACCTATTTCCTTGCCTTTATAGCCTAAAGCATTTAAATCCCTTCCATTTAGTGCTAATTCTTTTAATGAATAACATTCTTTATTTAAATCAATTTCTTTAATTAAATTATTTATTTTGTCATAATATTTTTTTTCAAATTCTATATCTAATACTTTTTTTACATATAATAAATAATTTAGACTTTCATGTCCTATTTCCTTTAAATAAATCTTTATAGAAACTTTATCATCGATTATTTTACTATCTAGATTATCTAAAATTGTAATGCATTGACTTTTTATTTTGTTAGAATATCTTAATAATTCCAATATTTTTTTGCTTTCGTTAATGTCCCCTAGAATATATATAAATATACTTAATCTTATCACTAAATCTTTTTTACTCGACTTAAGTTTAGCTAAGTCATTTTTGTTCATTTTTATATTTTTCATTTCAAATATATCAAACATTTTTGCATCGTAAAGTATATATATTTTTTCAGGATAATTACTAAGTAAAATTTTATTTAATTCCTCTTGTATTCTTTCTGAGCTTATATTTTTTATTAATTTTATATTTTCATAAATACTTTCCAATGTTTTGCTATCTATTTTGAAATTAAGTTTAGAACTAAATCTAACAGCTCTTATTATCCTAAGCCCATCTTCTTTAAATCTTTCATCTGGATTTCCAACTGTTCTTATTATTTTTTTATTTATATCTTCTATCCCATCAAACGCATCAACTATACCTACTTTATGATTGTAGGCAATAGAGTTTATAGTAAAATCGCGTCTTTTTAAATCTTCTATTATATCCCTTGTAAACTCTACATATTCAGGTCTTCGGTTGTCAGCGTATGTTCCATCAATTCTATATGTTGTAATTTCATATTCATTTTTATTTTTTATTAAAGTTATTGTTCCATGCTTTATTCCAGTTTCAATTATTTTATAATTTTTAAATATACTTATTGTGTCTGTAGGTTTTGCATTTGTTGTTATATCGTAATCGTTAGGTTTTATTCCTACAATTGAGTCTCTTACACATCCGCCTACTATATAAGCCTCATATCCACTTTCATATATATCATCTATTATCTCTTTTACATCAGTTGGTATATTTATTTTCATTATTTCACCTCAGTTTAGTAAATTACTATATATTTTATACATTTACACAAAAAAATAAAGCCTTCAATTTATGAAGACTTTATTTTTCATAATTTATTATTTAACCATACTGTGTTCTAATCTTAATTTATCTGCAATCATTGCTATAAACTCTGAGTTTGTTGGTTTCCCTTTTGTATTATGAACTGTATATCCAAATAATTGATTTATAGTGTCAACCTTACCTCTGCTCCATGCAACTTCTATTGCATGTCTTATAGCTCTTTCAACCCTACTTGGAGTTGTGTTAAACTTTTTAGCTATACTTGGGTATAGTTCCTTTGTTACTGCTCCTAATAATTCAACATTGTCTATAACCATTTTTATAGCTTCTCTTAAATATAAATATCCTTTTATATGAGCTGGAACTCCTATTTCGTGTATTATATTTGTTATTTCAGTTTCTATATTTCCTACATTTTTAACGAAATCAGTTTTAGTCATTTTTATATCCATATTATTATTTAATCTTGAATTAGAATCTACTACTGTATTTTTATTTGAAACTAATCCTCTTATTCTATTTATAAATATTACAAAGTCAAAAGGTTTAACTATGTAATAGTCTGCTCCTAAGTTTATTGCACTTTGTGTTATTTTATCTTGACCTACTGCAGATAATACTATTATCTTAGGCATTTTAGGCAAGTTCATAGCATTTAGTTTTTCAATTACCCCTAAACCATCAAGATGTGGCATTATAACATCTAAAACTAATACATCTGGTTGTGTTCTTGAAACTAAATCTAAAGCTTCTATTCCATCCTTTGCAATTCCTAATATTTCAATATCATCCTCATTAGATAAATACTCTCTTAATACTTGACAAAAATCCCTGTTGTCATCTGCTAAAACTATTTTTATTTTTTCGCTCATTAAATTTTTCCCCCCATAGAATTATAAATTTATTTAAATATTTTCTAATTTTTCACTAATAACCTATTCGACATTTAATATTTATATTCCTTCTGTTTATTTTTATTTTTATATATATACTTATATTATCATCTTATCTATAAAAATTCCATATCCTATTTTAGAGTTATCTATAAAAACATGCGTAACAGCCCCAATTATTTTATCATTTTGTATGATAGGTGCTCCACTCATTCCTTGAACTATACCACCAGTATAATTTATCAATCTCTCATCTACTACTTCAATCACCATATCTTTATCATCTTTTTTGTTATTATATTTAATTTTTTTTATGTTTATTTGATATTGTCCGATTTTTCCATCTTTATTTTGAAATAAAATTATCGCTGGTCCAAGCTTTATATCTTTACTGTCACCAACTTCTAACATTTTTTCTTTTCCTTCATTATCATATGTCGTTAAATTGCCACTTATTCCAAAACTGTTATTTTTTTTAAAATTACCTATCGGTTTATCGCCATCAAATTCAGCTTTTATTTGCCCTACATGTTTAACTCTTCCCTTTTCAATCGAAATGTCTTCAGCATTGTATATATTTCCACTCTTAACTTTTATCAATTCATTTGTATCTACATCTTTTATCGGATGTCCTAATGCCGAAAATGTATTGTTTTGCGGATTATAAAATGTCATAGTTCCTATTCCAGAAATTTTATCTCTAATCCAAATTCCAAGTTTATATTCATTGTTTTCTTTTTTAACTGGAATTTGCTTTGATATTAGTTCTCCATCCCTGTCGATTATTATCTCAACTAAATCTTTATTATAGTTATGCAAAACTCTTTTTACATCTTTACTACTATATACATTAATTCCATTTATACTGATTATATTATCTCCAGCTTCCACTCCAGCTATATAATCAACACTCGTATCTTCATTTTCTAATACTAATATTCCATCTGTGTTAGCCCTTATACCTACAACATTTCCAAGTGGAACTAAATATCTTGTTTCTTTTTTATTTTCTGGTTTCGATATTCCCAATATAAATATAGGTATTATTAAGACTAAAGATAAAACTATATATATTTTTTTCATTTTATATCGTCCCTTCATAAATTTATATACATATAGTTCCATTTTTCATTTATTTTTATCCAGTTTAATCTAAATATAATTTTACGCAAAAAAAGCACCTAATTAATTAGGTACTTTTTTTGCAAGTTCTATTATTTCACTAGCATGCTCCATTGTTTTTTCAGTTATATTACTTCCTGCTATAAGTCTTGCTATTTCATCTTTTCTTTGATTATCGTCAAGTCTACTTATAACAGTAAATGTTCGTTCATTAGATGTCTTTTTCTCAATACAATAGTGAGTGTCTGCATTTGCTGCAATTTGAGGTAAATGCGTTATACAAATGATTTGCTTTTTCTTAGCTATCAATGATAATTTTTCTCCAACAATCTGAGCTGCTATACCACTTATACCTGTATCTATTTCATCAAACACAAGAGTATCTATTTCATCTATGTCCGCTAAAATCGTCTTAAACGCTAACATAAATCTAGACATCTCTCCTCCTGATGCTACCTTATATATAGGCTTTATATCTTCACCTAGATTGAATGAAATCATAAATTCTATATCATCTTGTCCTTTTGCATTAAATGTAGATTTACCAAATGAAACTTCAAAAACTACATTTTTCATGTTTAAGCTTTTAAGCTCATACAATAGTTTTTCTTGAAGGTTTCTTGCAACTTCTTTTCTTTTCTGAGTTAATTTTTCAGCTTTAATTACTAAAATGTCTTCTATTTTTTTAAGCTTTAATTTTAACTCTTCAACTTTTTCATCTCTATTTAATATTTCATCTAATCTTTCATTTATTTTATCTTTGTATGCTAAAATTTCTTCTATCGTATCTCCATATTTTCTTCTAAGAGTATTTATTTCATCTACTCTCTGCTCTATTTGTTCTAATTCATAAGGTGAAAAATCAATGTTTTCTTTATAACTTCTAATGTCTCTAGATATATCTTGAAGCTCATACATTATTCGCTCTATTGTATCATTAAAATCATTTAATTTTTCATCATATTGAGCTATGGCACCTAAATCACCTAGTGATTTAGATATAAGATCTACAGAATTTATACTTCCATCATATAAATTTAAATATGCATTATTTAAGTTAGTAAAAATCTTTTCACCATTTCTATAGACGTCTCTTTGTTTTAATAAATCTTCATATTCATTTTCATTTAAGTTTGCTGATTCTATTTCATTTATTTGAAATTTTATCAAGTCTATTTCTCTTTGAATTTGCATATCGTCTTTATTTTCTGTTAGTACATTTAAAGCTTTTTTCACTTCATTGTATTCAATATATGTCTTTTCATAATCACTTTTAGATTCATATAAGAGTTCTTCTCCAAATAAGTCTAAAAAATCAATATGTGTATCTTTATCAAATAAAACTTGATTTTGATGTTGTCCATGTATATCAATTAAGTAGTTAGAAATTTCTTTTAAAAATGATACTTTTACATTTCTTCCATTTATTCTTGATATACTTTTTCCGTCATCAAATATTTCTTTACTTATTATTATTTGATTATCCTCTTCTATATCTATTCCATTTTCTAGTAGCTTCTCTTTAAGCTTTTGATTATTAACATCAAATAAAGCTTCTACTAAACCTTTTTCTGTGCCTTTTCTTAAAAAGGATCTATCATATTTACCACCTAGACACAAACCTAAAGCTCCTATTATTATAGATTTACCTGATCCAGTTTCTCCAGTTAATATGTTTAGATTTTTGTCTATATCTAGCCTTAGTTCCTCTATTAATGCACAGTTTTTCATATATAATTCAAGGATCAATTTAAATCCCCCTCTTTATTACATTAAATTATGTGAATTGTCTACAACTTTATCTATAGTTATTTTAAACTCTTCTTTATTGTATTCATAACCTTCATTAGAGTTTTTTAAATGAATTAAATATTCAATATTTCCTTCAGGTCCTTTTATAGGAGAGTAATCTAATCCTAATATAGTAAACCCGATTTCTGCTGCAAAATCTGCTACTTTTTCTATAACTTCTATATGTGTAGATTTTTCTCTTACTACACCTTTTTTACCAACTTTTTCTCTTCCAGCTTCAAATTGAGGTTTTATTAATGCTACTACTTGTCCACTTGGATCTAATAATTCTTTTGCTTTTGGTAAAACTAATTTAAGTGATATAAAAGAAACATCTATAGATGCAAATTGTCCAAATTCTTTAGTATCTTCTATAGTTACATGTCTTATGTTTGTTCTCTCCATACATACAACTCTCTCATCTTGTCTAAGTTTCCAAGCAAGTTGTCCATACCCCACATCTATTGAAAATACTTTTTTTGCTCCATTTTGAAGCATACAATCTGTAAATCCACCTGTTGATGCTCCTATATCTAAACAAACTTTGTTCTCTAATGTTATATCAAAGTTTTTCATTGCCTTTTCAAGCTTTAGTCCACCTCTACTAACATATGGTATAGGATTCCCTTTTACTTCTATTTTACTTTCCTCTTTAACCTCTGAGCCAGCCTTATCACATCTTTGATTGTCTACAAATACTAGTCCAGCCATTATAGCTTTTTTAGCTCTTTCTCTACTGTCAAAATATCCTTGTTCTACAAGTAATACGTCTATTCTTTTTTTCATATAAATTACCTTTCTATCTTAATAAACTCTCAATTTGTTGAGCTATACCTGAAGGTGAGATTCCACATTGTTCATATAATACGTTAACATCCCCGTGAGGAATAAATTCATCTTTAATTCCAATATTAATAATCTCGTTATCAAGTTTATTGTCTATAATAAATTTGTTTATTCTACTTCCAAATCCACCTGTAAGTACATTGTCTTCTACAGTAACAATATATTTATGATTTTTAGCTAAATCCATTATCAATTTTTCATCTATAGGCTTTAAAAATCTTGCACTAACTAAAGTTGGATTAATACCTGATTTATTTAATATGTCTACTGCTTCAATTGACTGCTTAACCATATTACCTATTGCTAATATAGCAATGTCTTTACCTTCGCTTAATAGCTCATATGTACCAACTTTTATAGGCTTGTACTCACCCTTATCCACAAAGTAACTACTTCCTCTTGGATATCTAATAGCCATAGGTCCTTCTATTTCTAAAGATAAATCCATCATTAGCTCTAGTTCCTTTGTATCTTTAGGAGCCATCACAGTCATGTTAGGTATATTATTTAAATAGCTTAAATCAAATATTCCATGGTGTGTTTCTCCATCATTACCTACAAGTCCCGCTCTATCTATAAGTAAAGTTACATTCTTACTTGTTATAGCAATATCATGTATTATTTGATCATATGCTCTTTGTAAGAAAGATGAGTATACTGCAAAATATGGTTTCATTCCAGCTTTTGCTAGTCCTGAACTAAATGTAACTGCATGTTGTTCTGCAATACCAACGTCATAATATCTGTTTGGGTATATTTCAGAAAACTTATTTAAGCCTGTTCCTGATGGCATAGCAGCTGTTATAGCAACAACATTTTCATCCTTAGTTGCAAGGTCTATTAACTTTTCTCCTACTACTGAAGATATACTCTTTGATGAAGATGGCTTTAATCCAGTTTTTATATCAAATTTAGAAACTCCATGGTATTTATGTGGCTCATCTTCTGCAAACTTGTAGCCTTTACCTTTTTTAGTTATCACATGAAGTAATATTGGTCCATTTTGTTGTTTTGCTTTTTCTAATGTTTTTACTATTTCATCTATGTCATGTCCATCTATAGGCCCTAAGTATGTTATTCCTAAAGAATCAAAAAAAGCACATTCTTGTAATGTAAAGTTTCCTTTTATGCTATCTTTTACTTTGCTCGCCGTTTTAGATAGTATATTGCCTCCAGGAGTAACATTTAATATTTTTTCAACTTCATCTTTAACCTTATTGACAGTTGAGTTTTTTATAATAGATGATAAATGTTTAGACATCCCTCCAACATTTTCATCTATAGACATTTCATTGTCATTTAATATTACTATCATATTCGTATTTATATATCCTATATGGTTAAGAGCCTCTAAAGCCATTCCTCCTGTTATTGATCCATCTCCAATTATAGAAACTACAGAAAAATCTTCGCCTTTTATATCTCTAGCACATGCAATTCCACTTCCTACAGATATAGATGTACTACTGTGCCCTGTATCAAATATATCATGTTCACTTTCGCATTCTTTCGGGAATCCACTTAATCCATTAAATTGTCTTAATGTATCAAACTGATCTTTTCTTCCTGTAAGTATCTTGTGAACATAAGCCTGGTGTCCTACATCCCATATAAATTTATCTTTTGGACTATCAAATACCTTATGTAGTGCTAAAGTAAGCTCTACAACACCTAAATTAGATGCTAAATGTCCACCTGTCTTAGAAACTGATCTCACTAAAAATTTTCTTATGTCTTTAGCTAGTAAATCTAGCTCTTTAGTGCTCATTTTTTTTATATCTTTAGGAGAATTTACATTATTTAAATAATTATACATAACTTTCTCACCTTTTATCTAAGTAGTTTTTAGCATTAATACTTTAATTAAATACCAATGCTGTAATAATTCCTAAAATAGCGCCAAAAAAAACTTCTACTGGCGTATGTCCTACTAATTCCTTTAATTTTTTTTGTTCAATATGCTTTTTATGCTGTAAATCATCTACAATTTGATTTAATATTACTGCTTGCTTTCCAACTGCACGTCTTACTCCAGATGCATCATACATTATTATCATAGAAAACACTGCAACTACTGCGAATTCTGTTGAATTAAACCCACAATCCATTCCTACTAATGTAGATAAGGATGTAACAAAAGAACTATGAGAACTTGGCATACCCCCAGAAGTAAATATCCTAGATATTTGAATCTTTTTTTGATCTCCTGTAAAAATCTTAAAAAGTTGTGCCAAGAAACAAGCAAACATACTTATAAGCAACACTTTGTTGCTAAAAATTTCTGAAATAAAGCTCATCGTTCCTCCTTAATACTCTCTATCTACTATATAATCAGCTAAGTTGTTTAAAAACTCACTATCTTTATTTATATAATCAATACTCATTTTAGCTTCTGCTATTAATTTATTAGCAGTTTCTTTTGACTTTTCAAGTCCTATAAGTGATGGATAAGTAGATTTTTCATTATCTATATCGCTTCCTACTTTTTTACCAAGCTTAGCCTCATCTCCAACAATATCTAATATATCATCAACTATTTGGAATGATAATCCTATGTTTTTTGCATATTTAGTTACATTTTCTAACTCTTCTTCACTTGCTCCACCAATTATAGCTCCTGCTCTCATACATCCAATGATTATTGCTGCTGTTTTATTCATATGTATAAAGTCAAGTTTTTCCATATCTATTGATTTACCTTCACTTTCAATATCAACAACTTGTCCACCAATCATACCATATACCCCAGAAGCTTTAGCGATTTCATTTATAGCTTTTAAATATTTTTCTGGCTCGCCTTTACTTAAAGACTCTCTAAGCATTATTTCATAAGCATAATTTAAAAGCCCATCTCCAGCTAAAATAGCCATAGCTTCTCCATACACTTTATGATTAGTTTTTCTTCCTCTTCTAAGATCATCATTGTCAAGAGCTGGAAGATCATCATGTATCAAAGAATATGTATGTATCATTTCTATAGCTACAGCAAATGGATATGCATCTTTTTCATTTCCCCCAACTAGTTTACAAGCTTCTAATGTAAGTATTGGTCTTAGTCTTTTTCCTCCAGCTTTTAAACTATAATTCATTGAGTCAAATATAGTTTTTTGGTATCCTTCAACTTTAGGCATATACTCATTTAATAAATCTTCTATATTTACAACTCTATTTTTTAATTCTTCTTTAAAATTCATAACTACTCCTCCTCTATAGTAAAGGGTACCTCTTTCCCATCTTTGCTAAACTTATCTATTTTTAAATTTGCTTCATCTAATAATTTATTACAATGACTATAAAGTCTTATTCCCTCTTCATATAAATTAAGAGAGTCATCTAAACTTGTAGTTCCAGACTCCAATTTATTTAAAATTTCTTCCAGTCTTTGATAAGCTTCTTCATAAGATAAATTCATTTTTATACCTCTTTAATCTTTAATTTTTTCAATTATACAATCAGCTGTACCATCTTTAAATTTAATTGCTATACTATCCTTTTCTTTCAGGCTATTTATTGTATTTATAGTAGTTTTATCCTTTTGTACTATACTGTACCCTCTATCTAATGTAGCAAGTGGACTTAAGCTATGCAAAAGAGATCCACTACTATCTAAACTTCCTTTTTTAAGTTTTACTACATCATTAATCTCATTAGTTATTTTATCATATATTATATCGATTTGTATAATTTTATCTCTTATTATATAAGACTTAACAATAGTATTTAGTCTATCATAAACATTATTTAATTTATTTTTATCTAGCTTAGATTGATTTATAAGAGCCTTATCTAATCTGTCTTTAGAGTTTTTTAACTTGTATAATAGATCATCTAATTTTGGGGTTGCTATTTCTGCAGCTGCAGATGGTGTAGGTGCCCTCATATCAGCCACAAAATCAGCTATTGTAAAGTCTGTCTCATGTCCTACAGCTGAAATTATAGGTATGTGCGAACTAAATATCTCTCTTGCAACGCTCTCTTCATTAAAAGACCATAATTCCTCTATGGATCCCCCACCTCTTCCAAGTATTATTGTATCTACATTATTAGCATTATTAAAAAATTTAATTCCTTCACATATCTGTTCACAAGAGTTTTTTCCTTGAACTGAAACAGAATAAAGCTTTATATTTACTTTTGGATACCTACGCTTTACAACATTAATTATATCTTTTATAACAGCTCCTGTCTCAGATGTTATTATACCTATGTTTTTAGGCATTTTAGGTATAGGCTTTTTATGTATATAGTCAAACAAGCCTTCTTTTCCTAGCTTTTCTTTTAATTTTAGAAATTCTATATACAAATTCCCCAGTCCATCTAATTCCACGTTTTCTATATACAATTGATATGATCCATCTCTTTCGTACACAGATATATATCCTGTTGCTATAACCTTCATTCCATCCTCTAAATTTAGTGAACTATCATAATTATTTTTGAAAATTACACAGTTTATTTTAGATGATTTATCTTTCAGAGTCAGATATACATTTTTGCTGCTATGAACTTTAAAGTTTGAAATTTCACCTTTTACTTTTAAGTTATATAAAACTGCATCATTAGTTAAGATTCTTTTTACGTATGAATTAACTTCACTTACATCTAAAGCTCTTAATTTCATAGCTATTCTCCTATAAATTTATTTAATCCTATAAGTGCACAACCTAATGCATTATCTGTGCTATATTCAGGTTTTGCAAAAAAGCTTTTTACTTTATCTTTATATAGTTTTTGACTTAACCCCTCTTTTATATATTTGCTTGATGCAACCCCTCCAGCAAATACAACTTCGCTTATGTCATACTCTTTACATAAAAATCTAAGCGCTTTATATAAACTTCTCACTATCGAGTCCATTAGTGATTTAGATATATATTTTTCATCAAAATCATTTTTCAGCTTAGTGATTTGATTTTCTATTCCAGATAGGTTCATATACCCATCTTTTACAGATGTCTTTATTCCTACATCTATATTTTGATTACATTCTAAAGCATTTTTATCTATATATTTTCCACATGGAAACTCATACCCTAATTGAACACCTAATCTATCTATTAATTGTCCAAAACTTATATCTTTACTTCCACCTATTATTCTAATATTTGATACATCATTATGTTTTTCAACTAATAATATTTCTGTTGTTCCTCCCGACATATGAACAGAAATAAATTTATTACTTCTTAATTTTTTTTCATATAAGCTGGCTTCAATATGATTTTCTTGATGAGTTGTTGAATATAAATTAATATTATTCATACTGCTAAATAATTTTGCAAAATTATATCCTACTGTAAATGCAGGCATATACGAATCATTTATCGGCCTTGGTTTTTCAGATACACATATTGCACATATATTATATCCGCTCATTATATTTTTTAATTCTTCACTTATTTCCCCCAAATTATTTACGTGTTGAAACACCATTTCGCTTTGTCTTAGCCCTTTTGAATCTTTCTTTACTTTTAACATAATTTTTTTATTAAATACTATACTTTTTTCTAAAGATATAGCTGCTATAGAAGTTGTATAGCAGCTAGTATCTAATCCTATTATTATATTTTTATTTTTCTCCGATTTCACTTACAACACTTCCTAATATTCCATTTATAAACTTAGGAGATTTGTCATCACAGTAAAGTTTAGCTAATTCTATAGCTTCATTTATAGAAACTTTAGTAGGCATTTCTGACATGTATAGTATTTCACAAATAGCAAGTCTAAGTATTGCTAAGTCTACTTTAGCCATTCTATTTATAGTCCAGTTTTTAGCGTATTTATTTATTAAAGAATCTATGCTTTCTTTATTTGAGTTAAAGCTTTCAGCTAGTTCTTTGCTATATTTTAAATCAATAAATTGACTTAACTCTGTTTCTTCTAATTCAACGTCCGCTTCATCTGAAAATTGTAATTTTAATTCCTCATATCTATTCTTTATGTATTCAAAGTTATCGTTTAAGAAATTTTCTAATTTATCATTTAAATCAGTTAAATCCTCTTTATTCATGTCTATTTGGTATATAAACTTCATCATATACTCTCTCGTCGTTATCATTTTAGCTTTTCTCATTTGCTTATTCCTCCTTTGAATTTAGTATATACATATTTACTCATAAAAAAACCCTCTGATTTTCAGAGGGAAATATTAATTTATCGTAGATGATTACTTTGCTTCTGCCTTCTCAACTTTTTCCTTTTTAAAGTTGATTCCTTGAACATGTATATTAACTTGAGAAACTTTTAATCCAGTCATTGTTTCAACTGTATTTTTTACATTTTCCTGTACTTTAAAAGCTATATCAGGTATAGATATTCCATAATCAATTATTATCATAACATCTAAGATAACTTCGTCTTCCTCTATTTGTATCTTAACACCATTATTCTTTAGTAATTTATCTGTGAATGTCGATGTAGTTCCTACTCCTTCTACTTCAATAGCTGCTAATCCTGCTATAGTAGCGATGACATCATTTGATATCTTAACTTGTCCAAAGTTATTATTTTCCATCATATATCACATCCCTATATAAACTATTTTATTATATAATAATACCAAATAGAGCTTTAATTTGCAATAAAAAGTTCGATTTGCTTAATCTAGTATTTATGTAATCGACTTATTATTGTGCATAAAAAAGCCCCAGTATAACTGAGGCATTTATACTTATTTAGAATTACTGCTCATAAGTTTTATATTATCATAGTTAACTTTTGACTCATTTGCAACTAAATCGAATATTTTAGCTGCATCTTTTTGTTGTAATTCTTTGTTTACTACTACATTAACAGTTTCTTCACTTATGTACACTAATGAATCTTCAAATCCTTTTGCTCCTAATAAATCTTCTATTTTAATTTCTAATTCTTGATCTTTTACAAGTTGTAATTTCATATTAGATGCTTGCTTTCTAGTTTCTTCTGATGTAGATGGATTATTTATTATTTCATTTAAATCTTCTGTTAACTCATTTCTTTGTTTTTCTCTATTCATTTTCATATCTACTGCATATGATGCTTTTTTCATATTTTTATCAGAAGTCATTTTCTTTTCTATTTCTTTACTAGTTTCTTTAGCTTTTTCATTAACTACAGTATCTTTGCTATCTACAACTTTAATATCTTTTTTAGAGTCCTTTTTATCATCATTTTTTGATAGTTGAGCATCTTCATACATTTCCATTTCTTTAGATGCTTCTAATACAGATTTTTTGCTTAAATTATAATTTACTGTCCCAACCACCACTAACATAAGTGTTAATGACATTACGACAAACCCTCTACTTTTAAACATACTTTTGTTAAATTTCATTTATACTCCCCCTAATTAATAATTATATTCTTGTAATATTTATATGTACGAGCTTTTTTATTATGAATATTTTTTTATCTATTTAGAATAAATTTCAACTTGGTGTCCTGAAACCTGAAGTGATGTTTGAACTGCTGAGTATAGACTTTGTTTTACAGTTGGATCACTAGCCCCACTAGAAACTACTATAACCCCTTTTATTTCTGGCTCTGACGTTTTTATAACTACAGGTTTACTTTCTCCTGAAGTTATCATTGTTTTATTTTCACTTGATGTAGTAACTGTTCTCTCTCCACCTTGAGCATCTTTTTCAGTCGTCTCTTCCTTTGTAGCATTTGAGTTAAATGCTGGTTCTATTTGTTCACCAGATGAAAAAGTAATCATCACATCAACTTCTCCTGCTCCCTCTATTTGAGATAATATATTTTTAAGTTGACTTTCTAAATCATTATCTTTTTTTACTTCTACTTGTGCAGACTTTTGATCTTTATTTTCTTCAAAAGTTTCTTTATCTTTTTTGTCAACTGGATTTTTTGTAAATATAGCTAGTCCCATAATACACACAAACGACAGCGCGGCTAGAGTGTATATCTTTTTCTTATCATCTTCCTTTAAGTTTTTAAACATACCTATTCTCAACCCCTATTTATCAATTTCTATATTTTCAATGGATATATCAAGTATGTCTACTAAGCTCTTTTTAACTTCATCTTTTGATTTTTTATCTTCATTATTTGAGCTTTCTTTAAATACTTGTTTATCTTTTTCACCCTCACTAGATTGTATGTCCTTTTTTTCTTCTTTATTACTATTTTTTTCTTTAACCTTAACTTTACTTACATCAGATCCGTCTAACTCAATATCCTCAAGTTCATAACCATATTCATCTAGTTTTAATTCTAATATGCTTTTTAATCCATCTTCATACCCAGACTTTATGCTTTTCCCCCCTGTGTCTTTAGCTAGACTATTCATGCTATCAACATATTGTTGATTATATTTAGTATATGTTTTTAATAATTTGTCCTCTAAACTTGTTCCATCTGAAAAAAAATTAATGACTGGATTTATAGCAATGAATATAAATATAAAATTTAAAACTAGATTAATATATGACTTTAATTTTGAAGAAGGAAGAATCATATTAACTATGTTAACTATAAAGGCTGCAATTAAAATACTTATTATCCAAGCTTTAATACTCTCTAACATATATTCCTCCTTTTACTGTGCCACAACACTAATAGAAACTACGATTGCTATAGTAACAAAAAACATTATTGTTATAGCTATGATACATGCTAACATTATTGCCATAAGATTTGAAATCTCATTTAAAAAGTTCGAAATACTATCTTCTCCAACTGGTTCTACTATCATTGCTGATGTTTTATAAACTAATATTATTGAAATGATTTTTATTATAGGAATTAAGCATATTCCTACTAATATTATTAGTCCCACTCCTCCAAATAAGTTCTTTATAAGTTGAGACGAAGATAATATTATATCAAATGAGTCTGATACAAATCCTCCTACAACAGGTATAAAATTTCCTATCGCAAACTTAGTACTTTTAACTGCAAATCCATCTAAACTCTTAACGTACATCCCCTGCATAGATACTAATGCTAAATATATAGTAAATATGGCTCCAATTGTTATCAGATTTATTTGTTTTATAAAAGATGCCAACTTTTTAAGTTTTATACTATTAGATAAATTATTTATAACAAGTATTGCAAAACCTATTGTAATAGATACAAATAGGAAGTTTTTAAAAACTATATTTATAAATGTTACTCCTCCCATAAATATAGGGGTCATAACAGTAGATGTCATAGGAAATCCCATTACCACTAAAAATGTTATTAATATTGGCATTAGTATCTGCATCAAATTGATCATGCTATCAATGGTGGTGTTACATATATTTAAAACATCTTTAAATCCTACCAATGTTAAAGTTACCATTACTATAAATACAATATAGGTTGTTACTTGGCTTATCGCCCCAGATGAGAATGAATTGTCTAAACTTTTTAAAATAGATGATAAGAGCGCTAAGACAAATATTATTGATGCAACTTTTAAACTTGCTCTCAATTCATCGAATAAGAATAGTTTAAGACCCTCTTTATCAAATAAATCTAGCATTGTTTTCTTACCAGATATTAAATCTTTCATAAATGTTTTAAGATCTACATCTTCTATAAACTTTTCATCTTTTATTTGATTTTGAATTTCTTGTAAATTAATTTTATTTAATTGTTCACTTATATATGTATCTACACTTTCTTTTACTTTTTTATCATTTTCTTCTTGTGCAAATGAAACATTTGCAAATGTTAGCCCCATTAGTATACATAAAATTATACTAGTCACAATTTTTTTCATAAGTAATCATTCTCCTATGGAATCAAATTTAAAATCATATCAACAATAGATATTAATATAGGGAATGACATAGTCATAACTATAATTTTTCCTCCGAATTCAAGCTTAGCTGCAATATTTCCTTCCCCACAGTCTTTGCATATCTGAATAGCAAACTCCATTAAGTATGCTATTCCTATAAGTTTGATTATTAAAGATATATACATAGTAGGTATGTTAGCCTTATTTGCTAATTCATTTATACTTTCAATTATAAAATTGAATTTATAGGTTACAGAAAGTAAAATCATAATTCCTGTTAGTATTCCTATAAACATAGCCATTTCTGGTCTATCTTTTTTTATAATTAAGCATAATATAGTAGAGATAAGCGCAAGACCTACCAATTTCATTACATCCAAAAGATCTCCCCCTTAATATAACTGAAACATCGTTCTAACTGCATTAAATAGATCATTTATCTCAGTTATTACCATCGTAAGAACAATTATCACACCTGCAAGAGTTGTTAAGGTAGTCCAATCTTTTCTATCAGTCTTCTCAAGAACCATATTTAAAACAGATATCAATAACCCAATCCCTGCAACTTTAAAAATCAAAGTTATATCCATATTAACCCTCCTATATTAAAAGTATCCCTATAACTAACCCAATTATAGTAGATAGTTTTCTGTATACTATACCTTTTTTCTCTACGTCTTCTTTACTTTCTGTTGTGAGTTTTTTTAAATTTTCAATAGATAAATCAATCATCCTCTCTTGAGAATAAACATCTCCTTTTCCAAGAGTAAGTATTAATTTTTTTAATTCATCTACCTCCTTATCTTGAAAATAACTTTCTTTAATCATAAAATCAGCATTCTTTGATAATATAGTTTCTAATGTTTTGCTATTATCTTCTTTTAGATCTATACTCATATGTTTAAAGAAAGGTCCAAGTGAAAATTCTTTATTTTCTCCTATCCTATAAAATATTTCTTCCAATGTGTACAACCCAAATGATAAGTCCATTCGCATTACCTCTAATATCCTTATGAGCTCATTTAACTGTTTATGCCTTTTTGTATAAGCTTTGTATAAATACTCTCCAATCAGATAGCTACATGCTACTAAAATACTTATTAGAGCTATTTTAATTTGCAAAATACCACCTCTTTTCTTCTAAGTCATATATTTTTTCAATTGTCCCTGGTCCATTTTTAGCCGAAAGTATTATTACTTTTTTGAATAATTCTTTATCGAGTAATTTGCTTAATTCCTTTCTTTCCCTTATATCTTCTATGGAATTCCCATGTACTGTCGTTATTAAGCTAACTCCCCCATTTAAAGCCGTGTACAAAGCTTTTATTTCCTTTTCACTACCTATTTCATCCGTTACTATTAAGTTAGGTGACATAGCCCTAAGTAACATCATTATGCCTATATCTTTTGGGCATGTTTCTATTATGTCTGTTCTTATTCCAACATCCATCTGCGCTATTCCTAAATATGATCCTGAAATCTCATTCCTTTCGTCTATAAGAGCTACTTTAATTCCATTAAACCCTTTTTCTTTGTTCCCATTACTTAAATTTCTAACTATATCTCTAAGTAATGTTGTTTTACCACATTGTGGCGGTGAAATTATTAAAGTATTATTTACTTCGTTAGAACTCTTAATTATGTGATTTAATACTTTTTCAGAGCAATTTAATACCTCTCTAGAAATCCTTATATTTAAAGATGATATGTGCTTTATATTTTTAACTTGTCCATCTTCAATTATTACCTTTCCAACTATTCCAACTCTATGCCCACCTTTTAATGTTATAAAACCTTTTTTAATGTCATCTATAAATGAATGAATTGAATATTTGCACATAAGTTGAAATGTCTGTTCTATATCTTCTTTTTTTACAACATACGAATTTGAATTTTTTATATCTAGCCTGTTCATAGAGTTATTATAAAAATAGTCTCTATTATTAGAATTTATTATTAATGGTTTCTCTACTCTAAGTCTTATTTCTTCTATATTTAGATCTTCATATTGTACATTTATTATTTTTTCTCTTAGCTTAGGCGATAGAGAATTTAAAATTTCATCTGAAAGTTTATTCATATCCCTTGTCCTCCTTTGTTTATATAATTATATTTTCAAGATTAAATATTTATGACAAAAAACAAAAATTCACTTCGCTCATATCGCCAACGACTTCGTCCGTTGCTCAAAAATCTTTTTTACGCTCAAAGAATATAATATTAATACAACTAAGTTTCATAGATTATCCACATATTTTTAGTAATCATAATCTACTTAAGCATAAAAAAAGAGTTACCTATTTTAGGTAACTCTTTTAATAATTACTTATTCATATTTTTTAAATGCTAAAGTTGCATTGTGTCCACCAAATCCTAAAGAATTTGACAGTGCATATCTAACATCTCTTTTCTTACCTTCGTTTACAACGTAATCTAAATCTAACTCTTCATCTAAGTTTTCTACATTTATAGTAGGAGGAACATATCCATCACTTATAGCCATAGCGCATACGATAGCTTCAACTGCTCCTGCAGCTCCTAATAAATGGCCTGTCATAGACTTTGTAGATGATACGCAAAGTTCATATGCTTGGTCTTTAAAAACACTTTTGATTGCCATTGTTTCAAACTTATCATTATAGTAAGTAGATGTTCCATGAGCGTTTATATAATCAACTTCATCAAGAGGAATATTTCCATCTTTCATTGCCATGCTTATAGATCTAGCTGCTCCTTCTCCATTTTCTGCTGGAGTTGTCATATGATATGCATCTGCTGTTGCTCCATATCCAACTATTTCAGCATAAATTTTAGCGCCTCTTTTTATAGCATGATCTAAATCTTCTAGTATTAATATACCTGATCCTTCTCCCATTACAAATCCATCTCTATCTTTATCAAATGGTCTTGAAGCAGTTTTTGGGTCATCATTTCTAGTAGACATAGCCTTCATATTACAGAAACCAGCAAATGAAAGTGGTGTAACACCAGCTTCACTTCCTCCTGCTACCATTATATCTGCATCGCCTCTTTGTATAGCTTTAAATGCATCTCCTATAGCATGAGACCCTGATGCACAAGCAGTAGATACATTAGTATTTGGTCCTTTTGCACCTAATGCGATAGATACTTGGCCTGCTGCCATGTTAGAAATCATCATAGGAACGAAAAATGGACTAACTCTTCTATTTCCTTTTTCTAGTAAGATTTTGTGTTGCTCTTCTATTGTAGCAACTCCTCCTATACCAGAACCTATTATAACTCCCATTTTTTCGCTATCTACTTTATCTAAGTCAAGATTTGCATCTTTTACTGCCATTTGCGAAGATGCTATGGCAAAATGAGTAAATCTATCCATTCTTTTTAATTCTTTTTTATTTATATAATCTTCCGGATTAAAATCTTTTACTTCTCCAGCTATTTGTGTTTGAAATGAGGATGCGTCAAAGCTAGTTATTTTATCTATACCACAAACTCCATCTTTTATGTTGGTCCAAAATGTTTCTTTTCCTGTTCCAACTGGAGTAACACAACCTAATCCAGTTATAACAACTCTTCTTTTCATAACATTTCCTCCACTATTTGTTTGCTTCTATATATTTAACTATATCTCCTATGCATATGAACTTTTCTGCTTCTGTGTCTGGTATTTCTATTGAAAATTCATCTTCAAGAGCCATCATTATTTCAACAGCATCTAATGAATCTGCTTCTAAATCTTTCATTAATGAAGTCTCCATAGTTACTTCTTTATTGTCTATTCCTAATTGATCCTTTATTATTTCTACAACTTTTTCAAACATAATTTAATTCCTCCTAAATTTTATTTAAACTTATATTTTTTACTTTTTTATTGCATTACCATTCCACCATCTACATTTATAACCTGACCTGTTATATAACTTGCCATGTCACTTGCTAAAAACAATACTGCATTAGCTACATCATCAGGCTCTCCAAATCTATTTTGCGGAATGCTTTTTAACATATTAGATTTTAAATCTTCATTTAAAACACTAGTCATATCTGTATCTATAAATCCTGGAGCTATAGCATTTACACTTATGTTTCTTGATGCCAATTCTCTAGCACTTGATTTTGTAAGGCCTATTACACCTGCTTTAGATGCGCAGTAGTTTGCTTGCCCTGGATTTCCTATTATTCCAACTACAGATGATATATTTATTATTTTTCCATATCTTTTTTTCATCATATATTTAGTAGCTACTTTTGTGCAGTTGAAAACACCTTTTAGATTTATATCGATAACCTTGTCAAAGTCATCTTCTTTCATTCTCATTAAAAGTCCATCTTTTGTTATACCGGCATTGTTTACTAATATATCTACTTTTCCAAACTCTTTAACTACAGACTCTATCATATTGTCAACTTCACTACTTTTAGATACATCGCATTTTACTATCATACTTTTAACACCATATGATTCTATTTCTTCTTTAGTTTTTAAAGCATGTTCTTCATTTGATGTATAGTTTATTACAACATTTGCTTTTTGTGATGCTAGTTTTTTAGCTATAGCTTTACCTATACCTCTAGATCCTCCAGTTACAATTGCTACTTTATCTTGTAAGTTAACCATTATATTTCACCTCTTTTGTAAGCTTTTACAAAGTCATTCATAGATTCCATATTATCAATGTTATAAACTTTAGTATCAACTTTATTCTTTTTGGAAATTTTATTTATAAATCCTTTTAGCACTTTTCCTGGTCCGATTTCTATAAATGTATCAAACCCTTCATTTATTAGCTTTTCTATTGAATCTTCCCATAAAACAGATGAGCTCACTTGACTAACCAAAAGATCTTTGTAGTTATCTGTATAATAATCTGCTTTTACATTTGAAACTACAGATACCTTACATTTTCTTAGTTTAATATCATCTAATTCTTTTTTTAGCTTTAATCCAGCTGGTTCTAGCATAGATGAATGAAAAGGTGCACTTACATTTAATACAACAGCTTTTTTTGCTCCATTTTCTTTAAATAAGTTTATACTATCTTTTACCGTACCTGTCTCCCCTGATATTACAATTTGACCCGGAGAGTTATAGTTTGCAACCTCTATTATTCCATTATCAACTTGTTCTATAACCTCATTTACCTTTTCTCTATCTAACCCTAGTATAGCTGCCATAGTACCTTTACCTAAAGGTACACTTTCTTGCATATACTTACCTCTTTTTTTAACTACTGCTACAGCATCATTAAAATCCATTGCATCTGCTGCTACTAAAGCACTATATTCTCCTAGTGATAGTCCTAAGCATGCATCATATTTTAAATCTATCTTATCTTTTAAACTTTCAAATAACGCTATACTATGAGTAACTATAGCTGGTTGAGTATTTTCTGTTTTAGCTAGTTCTTCATCACTACCTTCAAACATTATCTTCTTTAAATTTATTCCAACTGATCTTTCTGCTTCATCAATAATTTTTTTAGCTATGTCATCATTGTTATATATATCACTTGCCATACCTACATATTGAGCTCCTTGACCAGGAAATACTAATGCAACCTTACCCATACTATACCTCCAATTTTTTATTTATTTTAGATAATATAGATTTTGATTCTTCCATTATATCTTCTATTATTTGTTTGCAAGGCTTCACATCATTTATATAAGATGCTATTTGACCTGCCATAAATGATCCATTATCTACATCTCCATTTACAACTGCCATTCTTAATGATCCTACACCTTTTTGATCTATATCTAAAGGATTAACTCCTTCTTTTTCCATATTTAATATTTCTTTAGCCAATTTATTTTTTAGTGTTCTAACCGGATGCCCTGTACTTCTTCCTGTAACTATTGCATCTCTATCTCTTGATTTTAATATAAGATTTTTATAGTTTTCATGAGCTATACATTCATCACTACAAATAAATCTTGTTCCTATTTGTACACCACTAGCCCCTAAGCATAGTGCTGCTGCCAATCCTTTACCATCAGCAATTCCTCCTGCTGCAATTACAGGAATATTTACATTGTCTACAACTTGAGGAGTTAGAACCATTGTTGTTAGCTCTCCTATATGTCCTCCTGCTTCTGTTCCTTCAACTATTACTGCATCTGCACCATGCTTTTCCATTCTTTTTGCTAGTGCAATAGTTGGAACTACGGGTATAATCTTTGTATTTACTTCTTTTAATCGCTCTATATATTTTGCTGGATTTCCAGCTCCTGTAGTTATTACTTCTACTCTTTCTTCTACTATTAAATCCATTATCTCATCTACAAATGGAGATAATAGCATAACATTAACTCCAAACGGTTTATCTGTTAATTTTCTGCACTTTTTTATTTGCTCTTTTATTACTTCTTTTGGTGCATTTCCTGCTGCAATTATTCCTAATCCTCCAGCATTTGATACTCCTGCTGCTAATTCAGCAGTTGCTACCCAAGCCATACCACCTTGGATGATAGGGTATTTTATATTTAATAATTCACATAAATCCTTCATAATTTCCTCCTTATATACTCCATCTAACTAAAGAAGCTCCCCATGTCAATCCGCCTCCGAATCCTACTAGAACTACATTATCGCCTTTTTTAATTTTTCCTTGTCTATAGGCTTCATCTAGAGCTACTGGAATTGATGCTGCCGACATGTTTCCATATCTATCTAAGTTCACATATACTTTATCCATACTTAAGTTTAATCTTTTTGCTGAAGCTTCTATTATTCTTATATTAGCTTGGTGTGGTATAAGGTAATCTACATCTTGTATACTCAAGTTAGCACTTTCTATACATTTAACAGATGCATCTTGCATTATTCTAACAGCAAATTTAAATACATCACTTCCTGCCATTTGTATGTAATGCAATCTATCTTTAACAGTTTCTTCACTAGCTGGCAACTTAGAACCTCCAGCTGGTACTTTAAGATAATCTTTACCATTTCCATCAGAGCCTAAATTTGTAGATAATACTCCGCCTTCTTCAACTGGTCCCATAACTACCGCCCCAGCTCCATCTCCAAATAATATTGCTGTAGATCTATCTTCATAATCTAATATTGTTGATAAAGCTTCTGCTCCTATTACTAGTACATGTTTATATGTTTTAGTTTCTATAAATTGTTTTGCTATTGTTATACCATATATAAATCCTGAACATGCTGCCTCAAGGTCAAAACCTGCTGCTTTAGTTGCATTTATGTTTGCTTGAACTAAGCATGCTGTAGATGGAAATACCATGTCTGGTGTAATTGTAGCTACTATAATTAAATCTATATCTTCTGGAGTCAAGTTTGCATTTTCTATTGCTTTTATAGCTGCTTTAGTTGCAAGATCTGATGTTGCTTCATTTTCATCTACTAATCGTCTTTCATTTATTCCTGTTCTTGTTCTTATCCATTCATCTGATGTATCCATTATCTTTTCAAGGTCGAAGTTAGTCATTACCTTTTTAGGAACATAACTTCCAACCCCTAATATACCAGCCTTTGTATTCATAAATTAACCTCCAAGTGGTACTTTTCTATTCTTCTTCGCTATTTTCTTCTATAGTCTTTACAAATTCTTTAATATCTTCGACTACATCTCCCTTTGCAAATTTTATTGCTTGGTTTATAGCATTTTTTACAGCTTTTGCATCAGAACTTCCATGAGCTTTTATAACTCCTCCATTAACACCTAAAAGAGGCGCTCCTCCATATTCTGAGTAATCCATCATAGTTTTTAATTTTCTTAAATCATCTTTTAACAGCATTGCTCCTAATTTACCTTTTGTACTAGCTAGGAAAGTTTCCTTTAAAAGGCCTAATATTGACATAGCAATACCTTCTGCTGATTTTAATAAAATATTTCCTGTAAATCCATCACACACAACTATATCTGTATATGAGTTTATTAATTCTCTTGCTTCTATATTTCCAATGAAGTTTAAATTTAATTTTTTAAGTTCTTCATATGATTTCTTTGCTAAGTCATTTCCCTTACCCTCTTCTATTCCTACATTCGCAAGAGCAACTCTAGGGTTTTGGATTCCTAATACTTTGTTTGCATAAATATTACTCATACCTGCAAATTCAACTAAGTTTATTGGTTTACAATCTGCATTAGCTCCTCCATCTGCAATAAGTGTCATTCCACCTTTTACATTTGGTATAGCTGGGCATAAACAAGGTCTGTCTATTCCTTTTATTCTACCTACCACAAATAAACCACCTGCTAATAATGCTCCTGTATTTCCTGCTGATACTATTGCATCTGCTTTATTTTCTTTTACCATTCTTAAAGCTACGACCATTGACGAATCTTTTTTAGATCTTATTGCTTTAACTGGTTTATCTTCATTCTCTATAATTTCAGTAGTATGAACTATCTCTAATTTACTTTTGTCAAATTCATGCTTTGCAAATTCATTTTCTAATATTTCTTTATCTCCAGTGATTATTATATCTACACCATATTCTTTTATAGCGTTAACTACACCTTCTACATTAGACTTTGGTGCATTATCTCCGCCCATTCCATCAATTACAATTTTCATATTATTCTCCTCCTAAACTAACTCTTCAAATATAAATTTTCCTCTGAAAATTTGCTCTTGCGCTTTATTGTTAACAACAACTTTTACATAATGTTTTTTATCTATGTTTTTATAAATCTCAGCTTTCGCTATAAGCCTATCTTTTTGTTGTATATGTTTTAGCGTTTTTATATTAGCAAATCTCATTATTACCTTAGGCGCATCTAAAATCGCCATAGCTAATGAATTAGCCATTGAAAATATATATTCATCCTTAAGAGTTCCAGTTTTGGAGTAGATCATATCTTCGGTAATATCCAACATGGATATGCCTAATTGACCTACAGATAAGTCAATTATCTCTCCTGTTATCTCTTTTATACCTAAAGTTTTAACTTTAGATGTTTCAGTTTCAGCTATTTGCTTAACTCTCTCCCTAAGTTCCGGGATATTTAATGCAAGTCTATCAAGTCTTATGGTTTGTATACTTACATCAAAGATGCTTGCTAATTCTTCATCTGTATAAAAAGGATCGTCTTTTAGCATTCCAACAAGTTCTTCTTGTCTTTGTGCTTTGCTCTTCTTTTTCATATTACCTCCAAGTTTTTATAGTTGGAATTAGTACCAACTACTAATAGTAGTATATAATATTAATTATAAATAATCAACCACTTATTTATTTTTTATTTATAATTTTTGCGTACACTTAAATATTATCACAATTTTTTTCATATTTAAGCAAAAAAAAACATGTAGAGTATTCTACATGTTTTTTAGAAGTATTACTTAGAAACAACTTCTTTACCTTTATAATATCCACAATCTGGACATACTCTATGTGGTAACTTTGGCTCATGACATTGTGGGCAACTTACGAATCCAGTTGCTACCATCTTTGAGTTAGCTGCTCTTCTCATTTTTGTATTTGATTTAGATGTTTTACGCTTTGGTACTGCCATTTACGCCACCTCCTTAGTCATTTTTAAACATTTCTTTTAATTTAGCAAAACGGGGATCTATTATCTCCTCGTCGTTCGCAGTTTCATCACAAGAACAAACTTTTTTATTTAAGTTTGTCCCACAAGTAGGGCATAGGCCTTTACAATCTTCATCACAAAGAACTCTTTGAGGCAGATTAAAATCTAATGTTTGTTCTATTAAATCTCTGAAATCAACTTCATCGTTTTTATAAGTATAAACATCAAACTCTTCTACTTCATTTTCATCCACTTCTTGTTTAACTAAAAATCCTTGAATAGGATAACTTAATTTTACTTCTACTTCACTTAAACATCTAGCGCAATTATCAACTATATTAAATTCAACATTGCAATCTAAAAATAAACCCTTATTAGTTTTACTTATTGTTCCGTTTAAATTAAGTGGAGAAGTTAATTTATAAGTATTATCACAATAATTAATACTATCAATTTTTTCGCAAAAATTCAAGTGTAAATTATCAGTTTCTTTTCTTATAATCTTATCTAAACTAATCTTCATTAAGTTCACCTCAATTTATTGCCAAATTTATTATACAAATATAAGCTTTGTTTGTCAAGTATTTTTACTTGATAGTTAATTTATTTCTTGGCAAAAATTAAGGTAGGTTTTAACCTACCTTAATTATATTATATCCAATTGCAATTATTTTACTAATGCAACAGTATCTCTTGCTATCATTAACTCTTCGTTAGTTGGAACTAATAATATCTTAACTTTTGAATCTGCAGTAGATATTACTGTTTCTTTTCCTCTAACTTTGTTAGCTTCTTTATCTAAGTTCATTCCTAAGAATTCCATGTTAGAAGCTATAGATTCTCTTATCTCTATACCATTTTCACCAACACCAGCAGTAAATACTACAGCATCTACACCGTTCATTTCTGCAACGTAAGCTCCTATGTATTTTTGAACTCTTTGAACATAAGCATCTAATGCAACTTGAGCTTTTTCATCTCCCTTTGCAGCAGCTCCTTCTATATCTCTGAAGTCACTTGATATACCAGTCATTCCGTATACCCCAGATTGTTTGTTCATTAAGTCAGATAATCCTTTAGCGTCTAATCCTTCTTTTTCCATTAAGAATGGTAGTATAGCAGCATCTATATCTCCACATCTAGTTCCCATTATTAATCCTTCTAATGGAGTGAATCCCATTGAAGTATCTACACATTTACCACCATCAACAGCAGCTACAGAAGCTCCGTTTCCTAAGTGACAAGTTATTATTTTTAAGTCTTCTACGTTCTTTCCTAACATTTCTGCAGCTCTTTGAGATACATACTTGTGAGAAGTTCCGTGGAATCCGTATCTTCTTACTCCATACTTAGTGTATAATTCATGAGGTAATCCATATAAGTATGACTTCTTAGGCATAGTTTGATGGAATGCAGTATCGAATACTCCAACCATTGGTACTCCTGGAAGTATAGCTTCACAAGCTTCTATTCCCATTATGTTAGCTGGGTTGTGAAGTGGTGCTAATTCAACACACTCTTCTAATGCTTTCATAACTTCATCATTTATCTTAACTGAACTAGCAAATTTCTCTCCACCGTGTACAACTCTGTGTCCTACAGCTTCAACTTCGCTTATATCCTTAACTCCACCGAATTTAGGATCAACTACACCTTCTAATACTAATTTTATAGCATCTTGGTGATTTTTCATTGGTTGCTCTACTACAAGCTTACCTTCTACTCCATCTTTTTCTTGCTTTAATATAGAACCTTCGATTCCTATTCTCTCAACTAATCCTATACATAAAACTTCTTCATTTGACATATCTATTAATTGATATTTTAATGAAGAACTACCACAGTTTAATACTAATACTTTCATTAGTATACCTCCTTAAATCTTTAACAATAATATGTAATTATTTTTAATTAACAATTTTAAAAATCGATATCATTACTTGTATACATTAAACAAATTTATCACTATTTACTATACCATTTTTTTTCATAAAAGTACATAGTTTATGATATTTTTTAAGTTATTTATATTTAACTCAAGAATTATTGTTCTCAATTTTGTTTAATATTATAATAGGATATAACTTATTTTTATAAAAAGCAAACAATAAATAATTCTATATATAAACAATAAATCCTTTGTTTTTGTATATATTTAATATAAAAGGAGGTTTTTATGAACATTTTAGGTCTTATAGTCGAGTATAATCCATTTCATAATGGTCACTTATATCATTTAAACGAATCTTTAGAAAAAACAAATGCTACTCATAGTATAGCGGTGATGAGCGGTAATTTTTTACAAAGAGGAGAACCTGCTCTATTTGATAAATATAAAAGAGCTGAAATTGCAGTTTCAAACGGAGTAGATTTAGTTGTAGAGCTTCCTACTCTTTTCGCGTGCCAAAGTGCAGAGTTCTTTGCTCATGGTGCTATAACTCTACTAAACTCATTAAATTGTATAGATTCTATATGTTTTGGTAGTGAAGAAGGTAATATAGATTTACTAACTGAGATATCAAAAGTACTAGTTTCTGAACCTGAGGATTTTAAGTTACTTTTAAAGAAAAACCTAGATGAAGGAATTTTATTTGCTACAGCGAGAAGCAAAGCTTTGTGTGATTATTTGATTACAAATAATATTATAGATAATGTAGATAATCAAAATTTAAATACAATATTAAATTCTTCTAATAATATCCTAGGAATAGAATACATAAAAAGTTTATTGAGACATGAAAGCGACATAAAGCCTTTTACAATAACTAGAGTACAGGCATCTTATAACTCTGAAGATATTAGTAGTGAAATTTGTTCTGCTACTGCAATTAGAAAATCACTTAAAGATTCAAAAAACATAAATGACATATACTCAGTTGTTCCCGAAAAAACTTTTAATCTAATATCTGATTCTATAAATACAGGATTTAATCCTATGTTTGATGAAGTTTATTTTGATACTATAAGAGAATTAGTTGTACGAGATTTTGATATATTAAGCAGCTATTTCGATGTTAATGAAGGTATAGAAAATAAAATATACAAATCAATTTTCACATGTAATAACTTATACGAACTTCAACAAAGTGTTAAATCAAAAAGATACACATTAACTAAAATAAAAAGAATATTGAATAATATATTACTTGGAATATCAAAGAAAGATATGGAGTTAGTAAAAGGTATAAACGAAATGCCTTATGTTAGGATTTTAGCCTTTAACGATAAAGGTAGAGAGATAATAAAACAGATAAAGTTAAACTCTGATATAAAAATTATAAATAAATTTTCAGATATAAATTTTGCTGAAAATGAAACTTTCAAAACACTAATCAAATATGATATAAAAGCTACAAATATGTATAATATTCCTTATTATAAAAATAATAAATCTTTACTTAAAGGCCCTATGGATTATTATATATCACCTAAATACATAAAGTAACTGATAAAAACCTTCCTTTCTTAGGTAGGTTTTTATCAGTTTCAAAGTGAATTTTTTACTATATAAAATGCTTCAAGAGTTTAACTACTAAAAGCCAATGAATTTTATCATAGTTCATAATTACTTTTAATATACTTATTAAAGAGTATAGCAAAGTAGGTGATATTTTGAAGAAAATAAAATTTTTAAAGTTTTTAACTCCATCTTTAATCGTTATGCTACTTATAATAGGTATAATTTTATTTCCTAAAGATTCTATTTTAGCAGCTAAAAATGGATTTTCAATATGGGTAAACACCTTAATACCATCCTTGTTGCCATTTATAATAGCTGCTAATTTAATAGTTAGACTTAAATTTGTAGATGTTTTAGGATTAATAATCAATCCAGTTACAAAAAAACTTTTTAATGTTTCTGGTAAAAGTTCTTTAGTTTTCGCTATATCTACAGTATCAGGATATCCAGTTGGAGCAAAGCTTGCTTCTGAACTTAGACAAAACAATGAAATTTCTAAATTTGAAGCTCAAAGGCTAGTTTCCTTTTGCTCTACCTCTGGCCCACTTTTTATAGTCGGTGCAGTTTCCATCGGAATGTTTAATAACCCTTCATTAGGATATTTAATGTTACTTTGCCATTACTTAGGATCTTTAACTGTTGGAATTTTATTTAAAAATTATGGCAAGGAAAGCGTAAAGAAGGATAACTTTAATTTTAAATTTGAAGTAAAAAAAATTATGGAATTTAGAAAAAAAGAAAATAAAGGATTTTTTGTTTTATTTGGAGATGCTGTTTTTAGTGGGGTAAATACAATACTTATGGTTGGCGGATTCGTTATAGTATTTTCAGTTGTATTTAAAGTTTTATCTATATTTAAGTTTATAAATTTAATTTCTTACATAATTTACATTCCATTATCTATATTTGGATTTTCTCTTGATTTATGTTCTTCTTTTATAAGCGGTTTATTTGAAATAACGATTGGATGTAATCAAATATCTAGCGTATCTAATATACCTGAAATAATACGAGCTTCATTATGTAGCTTCATAATAGCATTTAGTGGTCTTTCTATATTAGCTCAATGTTGTAGTTTTTTAGCTCAAACAGATATAAATACAGGTACATATATAATTTCTAAATTTTTACACGGAGTATTTGCAGCCGTTTTCACTTTTGCATTTTATCCATTAATAAATTCTAGTAATTTATTTATAAAACTATCTACTACATCTAATATATTTTATACTAGCTCAATTTGGAGCTTATACATAAATAACTATCATATAATTTTGCCTTTATTAATAATTATTTACTTTATATCCTCTTTTATTATTTTTAAAAAAATAAAAAATAGCTGACTCATATCATTTTGAGTCAGCTATTTTTTATTCACTTAGTTCGTTTCTATTTATTGATATTTCATCTATTATACTTTGAAGATTGTATTGTAATCCCTCTAAAACATCATCTGCATATCTTATAGATCCTAATTTAATCTCTTTTGCAGTGTATTCTGCTTTCTCCACTATAGATTTAGCTTTTTCTTCTGCTTCTACTACTAACCCATCTGAATCTATGTATGATTTTATTATTTCTTCGGAATTTTTTTTCATATCTTCACTTTCTTTATTTGCTTTTTCAATTATTTGGATAGCTTCTTTTTTTGCTTGCTCTATCAAAATTTCTGCATCTTGATTCGCATTATTAAGTATTTTTTGTCTTTCTTTATTTATCCATACAGCTTGTTTAACTTCTTCTGGAAGTATAACTTTTATGTCTGATATAATACTTAAAACTTCTTCTTTGTCTATTCCTGATTTATGCGAAAAGGGAATTGAACTTGCATTATTTATAGCACTTTCTAACTCCTCTAATAGTTCCATTATTTCTAAATCTATATTCATGTTATTTCCCCCTATTAGTTTTTCTTTTTAATTCTTCTAAAATCACCTTAGGCACTAAATTCTCTATATTTGCATCAAAATTTAACACTTCTTTTATAAGAGATGAACTTATGTATGAATACTTAGTAGTCGTAGGTAATATTACAGTCTCTATATTTGGATTTAATTCTTTATTCATATGAGCCATTTGAAGTTCATACTCTACATCCGCTCCATTTCTTATACCTCTTACTAGAGTCTGGATACCATTTTTTTCACAATAGTTGACTAAAAGCCCATCAAAACTAACTATTTTTATATTAGAAATATGGTTTGTGCATTCTTTTATTAACTTAACTCTTTCTTCAAATGTAAATAGTCCCTTTTTATTCGGATTATAAAGTACCCCTATTTGTAGTTCATCGAATAATTTAGAAGCTCTTTCTATTATGTCTAAGTGCCCATTTGTTATAGGGTCAAAGCTTCCTGCAAATATAGCTTTTCTAACTGTATTTTCCATTATTAATCCTCCATACTATAGAATGTAAGCGTAGTGTTTCCATATTTTTTATTTCTGTTCTTAACTAGGTTCCCAACATTCTCTGGAAATTCTTGTTTTGTATCATGTTCAACAACTATAATACCATCTTCTTTTAGTATGTTTGACTTATCAATTCTCTCTAATGCATCTTGGAACATATCTTTGTAATATGGAGGGTCCATAAATATAACATCAAACTTGTACGAATTATTTTTAACTCTTTCAATTGCCGACTTAAAATCAACATTCATAACTTCACTGTTTTCTTCTACCCTAGCTTTTTTTATATTACTTTTTACTATATCAATACTACTTCTATTTAAATCTACAAATACACATTTGTTAGCACCTCTTGATAAACACTCTATACCTAGAGACCCTGTACCTGCAAATAAATCTAAAATATCTCCATCCATTATGTATGGGTTAATTATATTAAATAAAGATTCTTTAACTCTATCAGTAGTTGGTCTAACATCTTCACTTTTAGGTGTATTTAATTTTAGTCCTCTGGCTTTTCCTGAAATTACTCTCAATATAATTTCTCCTTCCATTTTATTTTATCACAAATTATTTCCTAATTTAATGATATTTCTTCCAATCTATTTTCAAATTTCTTCAATATTTCTTTTTTTATTTTTTCATTTTCATAATTATTAAGTTTTGGATCTTCACTTATTATATATCTAGCCTCTTGTTGAGCTATTTTCAATATCTTCATATGCTTAAATATATTAGCCACCTTTAGCTCTGGCAACCCATGTTGTCTTGTTCCAAAAAATTCACCTGGGCCCCTAATCTCAAGGTCTTTTTCTGAGATTTTAAATCCATCTGTTGTTTCTTCCATGATGGACATTCTTTGAGAGCACACTTCTGATTTTGATGAATAAATCAATATACAATAAGACTTATGACTTCCTCTACCAACCCTACCTCTTAACTGATGTAGTTGAGCTAATCCAAATCGTTCTGCATTTTCAATTATCATAAGGGTTGCATTAGGTACATTTACTCCAACTTCAATAACAGTTGTCGATACTAGTATATCTAATTCTTTGTTCTTAAATTTTTTCATTGTTTCATCTTTTTCACTAGGTTTCATTTTACCATGCAAAAGACCTAATCTCAAGTCACTAAAAAATTCACTCTTTAGCTCCTCTACTAAATCTACAGCAGCCCTAGCCTCTATAGCTTCACTTTCTTCTACCAAAGGGCATACTATATAAACTTGTCTACCCTTTTGAACTTCAGACCTTACTAAACTATTATACGCTTTTTCCCTCTTATCCTTATAAACAGCTAAAGTTTCAATAGGTTGTCTTCCTGGCGGAAGTTCATCAATTATAGATATATCTAAATCTCCATACAAAATTAAAGCTAAAGTTCTAGGGATTGGAGTAGCTGTCATAACCAAAATATCAGGATTATATCCCTTTTCTGAAAGTTTATTTCTTTGTCTAACTCCAAATCTATGTTGTTCGTCGGTTATTACTATGCCTAAGTTGTTAAACTCCACCTTATCTTCTATAAGCGCATGAGTTCCAATTAAAATATCAATTTCATTGTCTTTTACTCTTTGTAATACATTCTCTTTTTGTTTTTTCGTTAAACTACCTACAAGCAATCCTACATTAATTCCAAACGGTGATAGCGTTTCATTTAAAGATATAAAGTGTTGTTCTGCTAATATCTCAGTAGGCGCCATTAAAGCCCCTTGATAGCCATTTAAAACACAATTTGCCAAGGCTAAAAGTGCTACTACTGTTTTACCACTTCCTACATCTCCTTGAACCAATCTATTCATTACTTTTCCACAGTTCATGTCATCAATAATTTCATTTAAAGCTCGATTTTGTGCGTTTGTAAGTTTAAATGGTAAAGAGTTTAATATTTTAACAAGATTTTGCTCTTTTTCGAACTTAACACCAGATTTTTCAGTAACACCATTTTTGAATAGGAATAGCCCTAGCTGAAGCATTAAAAACTCTTCAAAGACTAATCTGTATAGTGCTACTTTTAAACTTTCTTTATTAGTCGGCGAATGTATATTTTTAACTGCAAAATCAATACTACAAAGTTTATACTTTTGTATAATTTTATTTGGAAGATATTCCTTAATATAAATTTGCTCATTACTAAAAACAGTTTTTACTATGTTTATAAGCTCTTTATTTGTTAATCCATAGGTCAGTGGGTATATAGGCATTATTCCACATGTATTTTTAGGGTTGTTGCTCATTTGTTCAACTTCACAAGAACTCATCTCAATTCCATAAGAAGTTTTCTTAACCTTTCCAAATACAAACACAGTATCTCCTTTTTTCAAAGTAGAACTTATATACTCTTGGTTAAAAAATACTAATCTAGCGAACCCCGTTTCATCCCTTACGCCTACCTTAGTTATCACTAGGCCCTTTCTAACATTAGACGTCTCTATACTACTTACAATAGCTCTTATAGTTACTTTTTCTTCATCTTTCAGTTCGAATATTTTTCTTAGATTATTTCTATCTTCATATTGTCTTGGAAAATAAAAAAGCAAGTCAGATACAGTAAATATACCTAATTTACTTAATTTATTAGCACGTTTTGGACCAATTCCTTTTACATATTTAATTTCTTTATTTAAATTATTCATATTTATCACCCTAAAAAAAATCCTGTATAATTTAACTTACCTAATAGTAAGATTATACAGGATTTCTGAAATATTATTCAACAGATATTAAATAATAGTATATTGGCTGACCGCCATAATAAAGTTCTATATCTATATCTTCGTATTTTTCTTCTAATATCGATTTAAACTCGTTAGCTTCTTCTTCAGTTACTTCTTCTCCATAGAATAAAGTTATAATTGCGCTGTCTTCGTCTACTAATTTTTCTATTAATCCTAAAGTTATATCTTCTTTCTTTTCTCCTGCCGATAATAGCTTTCCTTCACCTATTCCTATGAAGTTTCCTTCTTTTACTTCTATATCATTCATAACAGTATCTCTAACTGCATAAGTAACTTGCCCTGATTTTACCATTGATAAAGCTTCTACCATTGTAGCTTCATTTTCTTCTACACTTGCATCAGCATTAAAACTTACAAGAGAAGTAAATCCTTGTGGTACGTTTTTACTTGGTATAACTATTATGTTTTTGTCACTTAATGCTTTAGCTTGGTTTGCAGCCATTATTATATTACTATTGTTTGGTAGTATTATAATATTTTCTGCATTTATAGACTCTATAGCTTTCATGAAATCCTCTGTACTAGGATTCATTGTTTGCCCACCTTCTATTATGTAGTCAACTCCAAAGTCTTTAAATATATCTGCTAATCCACTACCCATTGATGTAGCTATAAATCCATATTCCTTAGCAGGTTCTTCTGATACTGCTGTTTGATTTTCAACTAAAATATTTTCATGCTGAACTTTCATATTCTCTATTTTTATAGTAACTAATTGTCCATATTTTAAAGCCTCTTGAAGTACTGATCCAGGTTCATTAGTATGAACATGAACTTTTATTAATCCTTCATCTCCAACTACTGCTAAACTGTCTCCATAATCTAACATTATATCTCTTATTTTATCATAAGTTACTTTGTTGCTTTCTAATATAAATTCTGTACAATAAGCAAATTTTATATCATCAGTGTTTATCTCACCTTGCATAGCTTCCACTGAAGAAGAACTTGATGATCCTGGCCCATTAGCAGCAATCACATTGCCTTTTAATGCTTCATACATACCTTCATATATAAGTACTAGTCCTTTACCACCTGAATCCACAACTCCAGCATCTTTTAAGTTTTTAAGTAAATCTGGAGTTCTTTCTAAAGACTCATTAGCTTCTTTTATAACCAATTCTAAAAATTTCAGTATATCTTGCTCTTTCTTAGCAGCTTTTATAGCATACTCTCCACTTTCTCTAACTACAGTTAATATAGTTCCTTCTATTGGTTTTATAACAGCCTTATAAGCTGTGTCTGATCCATTTTTAAATGCTTGAGCTAAATCCATAGAACTTAGTTTTTCTTTGCCTTCTATAGATTTTGTGAAACCTCTTATTATTTGAGATAATATAACACCTGAGTTACCTCTAGCTCCCATTAAAGATCCTTTTGCTAAAGATTTACCTATATTAGTTATATCATCTTCACTAACTTTTGATAATTCTTTCATAGCATAAGATATCGTAAGAGACATATTTGTACCTGTGTCTCCATCGGGAACTGGGAACACGTTCAGTTTATCTACATAATCTTTACTATTTTGAAGATTATTTGCACCAGAGACAAACATGTCTCTTAAATTTTTCCCATCAATATATTGAATCATATTTTTCCTCCTAAATTACTTAACTCGTATACCTTGAACATTAACATCTATTTTACTTACTTTTAACGCAGTTATTTTCTCAATTGTATATTTTACTTTATCTATTATGTTATTTGCAACAGTTGATATGTTTGTTCCATATTGCATTATTACGTAAAGTTCTATAGCTATAGTTCCATCTTCTAGTTCTTGTACGCTAACACCTTTAGTAGCATTTTCTCCTTTTAATAATTCAACTATGCCTTTTGTCTTATATGCCAGTCCTACTAATCCATAACTTTCCATCGCAGATTGATATACTATTTGTGCTATAACATGCTTGTCTATTTCTATTGTTCCAAATTCGTTGTTTATTTTAGCGCTCATGGTTTGACCCCCTAAAATTATTTTTAATTTTATTTTTAACTTTAATATTTACTTTATATAGAATTATATATATAATTTTATATGATAACAAGAATTTCTTCAATATGTGTAAGACAAATATATATTTCTATTGCATTTTTTAGAGATTTATGTTAATATAAACTGTGTTTTCAGTGTTATAGTTATCATTTAAGGAGGTGTACGTAAAATGGCAAAGGTATGTAACGTATGTGGTAAAGGTAAAGTTTCAGGAAACCAAGTGAGCCACTCAAATAAACATAGCAGAAGAACTTGGTCTGCTAACTTAAGAAACGTTAGAGCGATAATAGATGGTACTCCAAAGAGAATAAAAGTTTGTACTAGATGTTTACGTTCTGGAAAAGTTGAAAGAGCTTAGTTTTAGTAAAAAAAGCCTACACTCAGTAGGCTTTTATTTTTTTGTCTCAAGACTATTTTTTTCTCATAAAAAAAACTATTATCTTAGATAAAAATTTTGGACATTTAACAGTTATTACCTTCATTCCAATATCCCCCTTAAAAATAATATTTATTTTACATAAATAACATTACTCCACACCCTATAAGGACAATAGCTAGTAGTATCATCCACATCCAATTTGGAAGTATCAACGCTAAAATTACAGTTAATCCCGTTGCTAAGCATAAAATTCCAAGTAAATTTCTGTATTGATTCCTCAAACTATTCCCTCCTATAAATAACTTCCTACAATATCATATTCATGATTTCTTTCCTTTAATACAAATTACTAAAAATAGACCAAGCTATACGATGTTTTATTAAAAAATATAGAGCCAGCATAGCTTAAACTATACTGGCTCTATGTTTTTAACTATCAACAAAGTTCCTTTCTCGACAGTTATTCTACATTTATCACTTTCCATTACATTTGATATACCTATCGGATCTCCATATTCTATAGTTGCATCTTTAAGTGGGTATTCAAGACCTTCAAGAGTTATACCTACCGAATCACCATTAACAGGTAAAACAGATATCGTGTCTCCTTTTTTACCGAATATATCGATATACTCACTTTCTATCATATGTAAATCTTCTTTATTGTTTTTTATTACAGGATTTAGTCCTAATTTTTTAATATAGTACATAAGGTTTATATTAGCGACAGTATGGTCTATACGCCCTCCTAATGCCCCTAAAAGGTCTATATCAACAATCCCTAACCCTTTAGCTAAATGTATACATAATTGCGTATCTGTTTCGTTTTTTCTTTCAGGGAATTTTTTAAAATTCACACCTTTTTCTTTAAAGTAGTTTTTAACTTTTAATTCCACAGAATCTAAATCTCCAAGTATATAATCTGGAACTACTTTTATTTTGTATAAAAAATTAGCTCCTCCATCTGCACAGATTATATAATCGTAATTTTCTTTATCAATCGTCTTTTTTAAAAAGTTTAAATCTTCTATTTTACCGTTTAATAAAATACACGCTTTCATAATATCCTCTTACTTAGATGCATTTAATCTGAATTCTTTAACAGTAGCTTCTATATCATCACTATTAAATATAGCTGAACCTGCTACTATAACATTAGCTCCCGCTTTTACAACTTCGCTCACGTTTGAAGGTTTTATTCCTCCATCAACTTGTATATCTACATCTAATCCTTTTTCATCTATTAATGCTTTTAACTCTTTTATTTTATCTATCATTGTTCCTATAAATGATTGTCCCCCAAACCCTGGATTAACTGTCATTATAAGCACCATGTCTATATCATTTAGTATATATTTAATATTTTCTATAGGAGTTGCTGGGTTTAATGCAACACCAGCTTTAACATTAAATGATTTAATATTTTGTATAGTTCTATGTAAATGAGTACAAGCCTCTTCATGAACTACTATCATATCACATCCAGCATCTACAAAATCCTTTATGTAGTTATCTGGATTCTCTATCATTAAATGAGCATCAAATACCATATTTACATCTTTTCTTAATGATTTAACAATAGCTGGCCCTAAAGTTATATTTGGAACAAAATGTCCATCCATAACATCTATATGTAAATATTCACAACCTGCTCTTTCCACTTTCTTAACATCCTCTAATAACCTTGCAAAATCTGCTGATAAAATCGATGGTGCCATCTTTATCATCTTTAATACCTCCTCTTTGATTGTCTCTTTTCTTTTAGCAATTGTAAGTAGCTTTCATATCTTTCTTTAGCTATTTTACTTTCATTTACCCCTTCTTTAACCCCACATATAGGCTCATTTTCATGCATACATCTTCCTCCGAATTTGCATCCATCTGAAAACTCATCAAATTCTATGAAGTATTCCTTTAGCTCATCTTCTTCTATATCATCTAAAGTTAATGAACTAAATCCAGGAGTATCTGCTACCATACCTCCACATTCTAGCTTTAAAAGCTCTGCATGTCTTGTTGTATGTTTTCCTCTTTTTATTTTATCACTAACTTCACCTGTTTGCAGTTGAAATTTACTATCTATATTATTTAATAAAGTTGATTTTCCTACTCCAGAAGGACCTGCAAATACAACTATATTGCCTTTTAATTCCTCTTTTACCTTATCTATATTTATTTTAGCTTCATTACTAACGGGTATTACTTTGTAACCACTCGTTTCATATATACTTTTTAATTTGTTTAGTTCTTCATCTGTAGCTAAATCAGCCTTTGTAAGTACTATAACAATATCTAAAGATTCTCTTTCTGCTAAAACTATGAATCTATCTAGTAATGATAAATTTGGATTTGGATTTTTTATAGCAAATACAATTATCGCTTTATTTACATTAGCTATTGGCGGTCTTACTAATTCTGTATCTCTATCATCTATTTCTTCAAGTACACCTTTTTTATTTTTCTCATCAATTATATTTATTTTTACATTATCTCCTACTAAAGGAGTAATTTTTTCTTTTCTAAATATACCTCTAGCTCTACATTCATATACCCCTTGATTTGTATCTATATAATAAAATCCCCCAATACCTTTTGTAATAATTCCTTCTATCATTTAATTCCTCCTATAAAATTTAGTTAAACTTCTAATTAATATTATCTATATTAATTTACATAAATATTACAAAAAAGTCCAATAATTATTAATCATTGGACTTTTTATAATTATTATTTATTACATGTTTAATTTAAACCACTAGTGTTTTGTTCCATTACTCGCACTTTGATGATCTGTAGCTTGATTGGCAGGTGTTGATGAACCTCCTGTTCCTTGGCCTCCTGTTCCTGAACTCCCACCTTGGTCTCCTGTTCCCGAACCTGACCCTCCTGTTCCTTGATCTCCTGTTCCTTGATCTCCTGTTCCTGGATCAGTTGTTCCTCCTTCATTCCCAGATCCACCTGTCCCTGGATCAGTTGGTTTTTCTGGTTCAGTTGGTTTTTCTGGCTCTGTTGGTTTCTCTGGTTCTTTTGGCTCTTCCGGTTTAGGTTCTGGCTTTTGTTGAGGTCCTTTACTAACTTCTACATTTACCTTATCTCCTGGCTTTATATTTCCAGAGTTTGGATTTTGAGCTACAACTATATCTTTAGCCTCATTACTATCTACATATTTTACATTTCCTAATTGTAGTTTATTTTCTTTTAAAATATTTCCAGCTTCTCCTAACGTCTTACCTACAACACTTGGTATAGATGTTTGACTTTGACCCTTACTTATAGTTAAAGTAATTGTATCTCCTGGATTAACAGGAGTTCCCTCATTTGGAGTTTGTGATATTACATGATTTTTTTCAACGCTATCACTATACTCCTCTATACTAACCCTTATATTCAGACCCAACTCATCAGCTTTCTTTTGGGCTTCATCCAGTTCCATGTTTATTAAATTCGGAGCAGTTCCTTCTGCTGTATCCTTATTTTTAAATCCTAAAGCAATTTTACCTATCACTACTATTTGTGTTATAAGCACTAAAGTTAAAACTATAGCTGCTATTTTCCATCTTTTTTTACTTTTAGGATTATCCGATTTTTTATTTTTTTTCTTATTTATTTTTGAAGAAGGTTTAGCAGGAACTGCATTGTCTAGTTCTTCTTCTACATCATCTTCTTCATATATATTTTGCGGTTTAGTCTCTGCTAACTTTAAAGCTTTATTTAGCTCAGCTTCATCTATTTTTTGAGTAGCATAATTATCATATTCTTTTATAAAATCTAAATCTATATTTTTTTCTATATACTCGATATCTTCTATTAATTCATCTGCACCTTGATATCTATCAGCGCTAGACTTTGAAGTTAATTTCTTTATTATATTCCTAACACTTTGAGGAATAGAAACTTTCTCTTCTTGAGTAAATTCTATCTCTTCATTTATATGTTGAAGAGCTATGGATATAGGGCTTTCTCCTGTAAAAGGAACTCTTCCTATTATCATCTCGTATAATACGATACCTAAAGAGTATAAGTCTGTTGTATTTGAAACAAATTTTCCTTTAGCTTGTTCTGGTGAAAAATAGTGTACCGAACCTATTACACTTCCAGTACTTGTTATAGTTGAACTAGATACAGCCTTAGCTATACCAAAGTCAGCAACTTTAACAAGTCTGCCTTCATTAGATATAAGTATATTATGAGGTTTTATATCTCTATGTATAATCCCTTTTCTATGTGCGGCACCTAACGCTTTAGCTATTTGCTTAGCTATATCTAATGCTGTATATTCATCTAAAGTACCTTCATTTTTTATTATATCCTTTAAATTTTGTCCTTCTATAAGCTCCATTACTATGTAATGAACTTTTCCATCTTCTCCTACATCATATACATTTACAATGTTAGGATGCGAAAGACTTGCAACGGCTTCGGCTTCTCTTTTAAATTTAGTTAAAAATTCTTCATCATCCACAAACTCTGGTCTTAAAACCTTTATGGCTACAGTTCTGTTTAAAAGCTTATCTCTAGCTTCATATACAAAAGCCATACCTCCATCGCCTATTTTTTTTATTATTTCATATCTATTTCCTAAAACTGTTTCTCCCACTATATCACCATCCTAATTATAATTAACTAATATAACCGATACATTGTCTTTCCCTGATAGTTCATTAGCCTTGTTTATTAAATTTTCAGCTATAACTTCTACTTCCTCATCTTTAGATATAATTTCATTTATTTCATTTTTATCTACAAACCCTGTTAATCCATCAGTAGCTAATAAAACTTTATCATCTTTATTAATATCTTTTTTATAAATATCAACTAATATAATTTGTTCCGTTCCCAGAGCTCTTGTTATAATATTTCTATTTGGGTGTGTTTTTGCTTCTTCTTCAGTTATAGCATGCTTTACTATAAGTTCTTCGACTAAAGAATGATCTCTTGTAATTTTTTCAAACTCTCCATCGTGTAACATATAACATCTGCTATCTCCTACATTTGCAATATATATTTTTCCTTTATGTATTATTACAGTTGTTAATGTAGTTCCCATTCCAGTGTATATTTCATCATCTTTAGATTTTTTGTATATTATAGAGTTTACGTTATTATAAGCTTGCTTAAGAATATCATCTATATAATTTATTTTTACAAATTCATTTTGAACTAAGTTATTTCTCAAAAACTTCACTATATTTTCTACAGCTAATTCACTTGCAACTTCACCCTTATTATGGCCACCCATACCGTCAGCTATTGCAAATATTCCTATATCTCCCGAATTTGTTGATATAATTTCACCTTTGCAATAGTCTTCGTTATTTTTTCTTATTCTTCCAATATGGGAAATACAACTATATTTCATAATTTTCCCCCTTCATCTATTTGTGTTTTCTTCTTAATTGACCACAAGCTCCATTTATATCCGCTCCCATTTCTCTTCTTATAGTAGCTGGTATATTTTTTTCATTTAACATATCTCTAAATTTATATACATAAGTTTTATCTGGTTTTTCATAATCTCTTTCTTCTACTTTGTTTATAGGTATTAAGTTAACATGACATAACATACCCTTTAAAATTTTAGACAATTGATTAGCATCATCTATAGAGTCATTCACACCTTTTATTAATGAATACTCAAACGTAACCCTTCTATTAGTACTTTCTATATAGTGTTTACACGCATCTATAACTTCTTTTATTGAATATGCATTTGCTATTGGCATTATCTCTTTTCTTGATTTATCAAAAGGAGAATGCAGTGACAACGCTAAATTTATAGGAATTTTCAAATCTGCTAATTCGTACATTTTAGGAACTACTCCACATGTTGATAATGTAATATGTCTATATCCTATATTAAGCCCATTCTTTTCATTTACTAGTTTTAAAAACTGCTTAGTATTATCAAAGTTATCAAGAGGTTCTCCACTTCCCATCAATACAATATTTGACACTCTTTTACCTATATCCTCTTGAATTTGTATTATTTGATCTAATATTTCCCAAGGTTCTAAATTTCTTAGTAATCCATCTATAGTAGATGCGCAAAATCTACATCCCATTCTACATCCAACTTGATTTGATATACATACGGTTACGCCATGTTCGTATTCCATCATTACACTTTCTATTATATTCCCATCATTAAGTAAAAATAAATACTTTCTAGTTCCATCAATTTTAGATTCTAATTTTAATTCAACATCTAAGCTGCCTATATATGAAACCTCATCTAATTTTTCTCTTAGAACTTTTGGTATATTATTCATATCATCAAAAGATTTTGCTCCTTTATAAATCCAGCTAAATATTTGAGATCCTCTAAAAGCTTTCTCTCCTATACTTTTTAAAAACTCTTTTATTTCTTCTTCAGTTAAATTTTTTAAACATGTCTTATTATCCATATAATTGCCTACCTTACTCTCTTAAGTTTTGCTATAAAAAATCCGTCCATACCATGTATATTTGGATAAATTTTTATATATCCTTTATCTTGATTATCTAAATCAATCTTAACTTCATCAATAGGTTCTAATTCAAATTTTTCATTATCTTGTAAGAATTTATTAATTATATCTATATTTTCTTCATCATGTATAGTACAAGTACTATATATTAAGTGACCACCCACTTTAACATACTTAGCTGCATTATTTAAAATAGCGCCTTGTATAACCGGTAAGTCTTTAAGTTCTTCTTCTTTTTTAAACTTTATTTCTGGTTTTCTTTTTATTATTCCCATTCCAGAACAAGGAACATCCGATACTACATAATCAAATTTATCTATACTACTTTCATCTATTTCTAATGCATCTAAATTTTCTACTTTTACATTTTTTAATCCTAATCTATTAACAGTATTATTTATAAGTTTTAATTTATGTTCAAATACATCTCTTGCTATAACTTGTCCACTATTATTCATTAAAGTTGCCAAATGTGTTGTTTTACCTCCTGGCGCACTACACATATCTAAAACTAAACTACCTTCTTTTGGATTTGTTACTTTTCCTACAAGCATAGAACTTATATCTTGAACTGTGAAAAGTCCATCTCTAAATAATTTATTACCTTCTATATTTTTAAGATTTTGTACCATTATAGCTTCATCAATTCCATTAACTTTACTGCATACAATTCCTTGAGCCTTTAACTTTTCGATTAATTCATCTTTAGTTATTTTAGTTGTATTTACTCTTATATATAAATTAGGTTTTTCAGAATTAGCTTCTAATAAATCCTCTGTAAATTCTTCTCCAAATACATTCATCCATTTTTGAATTATCCATGGACTATATGAATACTTTATAGATAAAGTATCTACCTTATTTTCTTTTTCTATATCCATTATAGTCTCTTTGTTTCTTAGTACATTTCTAAGTATAGCATTCACAAATCCAGATGACTTTTTATCATATTTTTTAATAAGAGAAACGCTCTCGTTTACTGCTGCATGCTCTTTTATGCTATCTAAAAATAGTATTTGATAAATTCCTAACCATAATGATATTTTAACATAGGTTGACATTTTTTTCGATTTTATCTTAGATAATTTATCTATTATATAATTTAAATAATATTTATTTTCTATAATTCCATAAATAAGTTCTGTTGCAAGACCTTTTTCCTGATCACTTATATTTACGTTTTTAAAATTTTTGTTAATAGATAAATTTGAATAATTTTTATTTCTTTCTATATCGTATAGTGTTTTAAATGCTAATTCTCTTGCGTTCATTAAATACCTCCATATATTTAAATAGAAAAAGTCCTAGAAACCCCTAGGACAATCTCTATTAATCATCACGTCTTTGTGATATTGCAATTAATCTTAATAATTGAAGCACTGATGCTAATGCTGCTGCAACGTATGTTAAGGCAGCTGCTGTTAGTACTTCTCTCCCTTGTTTTATCTCTTTTCCTTCTAATATACCTTCATTCCCAATTTGAACCATAGCTCTACTAGATGCATTGAATTCTACTGGTAAGGTAATTATTTGGAATATTACAGATGCTGAAAATAATAATATCCCAATTTTTAAAAAAGGACCTGTCATAAATAATCCTATGAATATTAAAAACCAAGATATATTAGACGCAAAGTTCACTACAGGAACCAAACTACTTCTCATTTGAAGAGGCGCATATCCCTTAGCATGTTGAATTGCATGCCCACATTCATGTGCTGCAACTGAAACAGAAGTAATAGATGTACCAGAATAAACATCTTGTGATAACCTAACTACATTACTTCTTGGGTCATAGTGGTCGCTAAGACTTCCTCTAACCATTTCAATATTAACATTGTAAAGTCCATTTGCATCTAATATTTTTCTAGCTGTTTGTTCTCCTGTATAACCTAATCTACTTTGAACTCTAAAGTATCTACTTGTTGTGCTACTTACTTTGAACTGAGCATACATAGTAAATAATATACCTGGTATTAAAATAAACAATGTCGGATCAAACATATATCCATAGCCATAGTGCATCATATTTAACACTCTCCTATAAAGAATTTTATTGCATTTTCAACTTCACTTGCATCAATTTTTGTATCTACGCAAGGCCCATTAGGTCTTTTGTTAAAGACTCCTAAAACTGGTACTTGTCTTATATCTTGTACTCCTGCAGTTAAATCTCTTTCGCAAGCTACAGCAACTACAGCCTTAGGTCTAGTTTCTTTTATTTTCTTTCTAGCTAATGTACCTCCAGTTGCTATAAATACATGTACATTGTACTTATCTTGTAAATCTATTAAATCTTTTACATTACAAAGTCCACAACTTTTGCAGTTTCTTACATTTGTAGTTATCTTTAATTTACATTCACTTTTTTGGATACAATGTGGTATTAAAATAAGTATGTCTTCAGGCTTTATCTTATACCTATTACTATATATATAATTATTATTTAATTTTATATATACTTTTCTTATTTCATTTTTAGGCACATTTAAAGTATTCCCTAAAACAATAAGTACAGGATATAAAAAGCTAACTATACTAAAGTTAAACTTCATTATATATTTATTTACTCTTTTATCATTTACAACCATATAGGTAACTAAAGTTGAAAATATAGTAATAATTAATAATAATATTATTACCCCATTTACTAATATAGAAAATATATTTTCAAGACTATTCATAAAAATATTTAATCCCACCAATAAAAATAGTAATATTCCTATTAAAAACACTGTAGTTGTCATGTATTTTTTAAAATTCATAATTTTAACTTCCTAATATAATGTCTGTGTTTATATTGTTTCCTTTTATATATTCAGGCACTTCCATTCTTTTCTTTCCAGCCATTTGGATTTCTTTAATCTGAACTATACCTTCACTTGTAGATACATTTATTCCTTCTTTATCTACACTAATTATAGTTCCAGGATCTTTATCACTGTTTTTATCTATGACTTTAGTTTTCCATATTTTCATAGTTTGACCTTCATAAGTTGTGTAAGCACTAGGCCATGGATTTATTCCTCTCACAAGGTTATGTATATCTATAGCTGATTTATTCCAATCTATATTTCCTAGTGACTTATTCATTATCGGTGAGTAACAAGTATTTTCATTCCTTTGTTTTTCTCTAGGAGCCTCACCTTTTTCTATTAAATCGATAGTTTCTTTTAAAACTTTAGCTCCATCTATCATCATTTTATCATGAAGCTCTCCTGCAGTTATTTCATCATCTAAAGGTATTTCACTTTTTAATATCATATCTCCAGTGTCAAGACCTTCATCCATATACATTGTAGTTACACCTGTTTTTTCTTCTCCGTTTATTATAACCCAGTTTAAAGGAGCTGCTCCTCTGTATCTTGGTAGTAAAGAAGCGTGTACATTAACACATCCATATTTAGGTATATCTAAAATACTCTTTGGAAGTATTTGTCCAAAAGCTACAACTACTATAAGTTCTGGGTTCATTTCTTTTAATGTATCAACAAATGATTCTTCCCTAGCTTTTAAAGGTTGGTATACTGGTATATCATACTTTAGAGCTAATTCCTTTACTGGCGGCATAGCTAATTTTTTACCTCTACCCTTAGGTTTATCTGGTTGAGTAACTACGGCTACAACTTCGTGGCCTTCATCTATTATTTTCTGTAAGCACGGAACTGCAAATTCTGGAGTTCCCATAAATACTATTTTCATATTTTTCAACTCCTACTACTTCTCAATTTTATCTACAAATAATATTCCATCTAAATGGTCTATCTCATGGCAAAATGCTCTTGCTAAAAGTTCTTCACCTTCTATTTCAAACATTTGCCCTTTTCTATTCATAGCTCTAACTTTTGCGTAGTATGGTCTTGTTACAGGCCCACACTCATTTACAACACTTAAACATCCTTCATCATCAGTTTGAGTTCCAGAAGTTTCTATTATCTCTGGATTTATTAGTTCTATAATCCCATCACCTACATCTATTACAGCTATTCTTTTTAATATTCCAACTTGAGGAGCTGCAAGTCCTACTCCATCAGCCTCATACATAGTGTCTGCCATATCATCTAATAATTGAATTATTTTTTCATCGATTTTTTCAACATGTTTACACTTTTTTCTTAATACCGGTTCTCCTATTTGAACTATTTGTCTTAACGCCATTTTATATTCCTCCTAAAATTTTATAATACACTATAAGGGTTTATATCTATTGATATGTTTGTATCCTTATCAAAAACTATATCGCGCTTAGTTATACATATATATTTTATTATACCCTTTAATAGATTAATTTCAATATCATCATCTTTAAATAGTATTTGCCATCTAAAATTTTGATTTATCTTGCTTATAGAACAAGGATTTGGCCCTAATATGAACTCTAAATTACTTATACCTCGTTCTCTTAGTAGATATACTAATGAATCATACATTTTTCTAGCATTTTTCTCTACTTTAGCATTATCTTTTCCACTAATTACAACACTAATCATATTATTAAAAGGAGCATATTCAAATGCTTTTCTTATTTTAATTTCATCTTCATAAAATCCTTTAAAATCATATTTTATAGCATGTCTAATTGCATAATGATCAGTATCGTATGTTTGTAATATAACTTTTCCTTCTTTTTCTGATCTCCCTGCTCTTCCTGCTACTTGAGTTATTAATTGGAATGTAGTTTCTGAACTTCTAAAGTCAGGGAATTTCAAAATCATATCTGCAGATAAAATTCCCACCAAAGTAACATTTTCAAAATCCAAACCTTTACTAAGCATTTGAGTACCTATTAACACATCTGCTTTTTTATTTTTAAAATCATTTAGTATGTTTTCGAATTCACCTTTTCTAGATGTTGTATCCTTATCTAACCTTAATACATTTATATTTGGAAAAATTAACTTTATTTCTTCTTCTATTTTTTGAGTTCCTATTCCAAATGGTTTTATATATTTACTTTTACACTCTGGACATTCTTTTGGAATTTCTTTTTCATATCCACAATAATGGCATTTTCCAGTATTATTTTTTTTATGATATGTAAGAGATATATCACAATTTTCACAAGTAAATACATATCCGCATTTTCTACAAGAAACAAAGTTCGAAAATCCTCTTCTGTTTAAAAATAATATAACTTGATTTCCATAATTTAAAGCGCTTTGTATTTCAACTTTTAACTTATTACTAAATATACTTTTATTACCTACCATCAGCTCTTCTTTCATATCTACAACTTCGATTTTAGGCATAGGCTTTTTATTTGCTCTTTGATTTATTTCTAATAATTTATATTCTCCATTTAATGCATTGAAATATTCCTCAACAGATGGAGTCGCTGACCCTAAAACTAAGGAAACATCTCTTTTATTAGCTATATATTTAGCAACATCTATAGAGTTAAACTTTGGATTCTTCTCAGACTTATACGCACCTTCATGGAATTCATCTATAATTATAACTCCAAGACTTGTAAATGGAGCAAATAAAGCCGATCTAGCCCCAATAAGTATCCTTATTTTCCCCTCTTTTATCTGTTTATACACATCATGTTTTTCACCTTCTGATAACTGACTATGAAAAACTCCAACTATGTCTCCAAATTTATTTTTAAATCTTGATATAGTCTGTGGTGTTAGTGAAATTTCTGGGACTAAAACAATACTATCTAACCCTTGACTTAAGGAATAGTCTATTATCTCCATATATACTTCTGTCTTTCCACTGCCAGTTACTCCGTGTATCATATATGGTTTTTTATTTTCTTCAAACATTTCGCTTTTTATAATATTTACTGTATTTAATTGTTCTTCATTTAAATTTATTTTTTTATCCTCTACAGAATATATCTCTTTAGGTTTTCTATATAAATCTATCTCTTCAATACATACAAGACCTTTTTCTTCTAATTTTAATATACTTTGTCTACATGAGGGGAATACGTCATTTATTTTACTTAATTCAATAGGTTTCTTTTCTTGTACAAACTTAATAAGTTCTTTTTGTTTACTTCCTAGCCTTACCTTATTTTCCAGTATATGTCTGTCTATGTTGTTTATTTGTTTAGATATATCTATAATATAATCTTTTTTCTCATTTTTATGGTTTTTGTATTCCCATTTTACATTTATAATATTTTTTTTCTGTAGTTTATATATTAAGTTATTTAAATTGGGTACTTTCTTTATTTTTTCAAGTTTTATACATCCATGATTTTCTTTAATTATTTTTATTAAATTCATTTCACTATCACTTAAATTATCTAGATCATCATTTATAAGTGTTAAAACTTTATAATTATTTAACTTATAGCCTTTTGGATACAATAAGTTTATGCAATCTATATAAGTACATAAGTATTTATTTCTCATCCATCCAATTAAGCTTATATCATCTTTTGAAAAAATCGGCTCTTCATCTAATATATCTACTACTTTTTTAGTTTTTATATCTTCATCTAATTCGCTCACAATATCAAATACAAATGCTTCTACTGGCTTATTATAAATTCCAAAAGGAACTAGTACTCTATGCCCAATTTTTATATTTTCACTTAAAAATTCTGGAATTTCATATGTAAATAAATTGTCAGTGTATATAGAGTTATTTCTCACTATCACTTTTGCAAATCGCTTCATAATTTAACCTCTATTTCAAATTTATATCGTTATTATCATTTACAGTAAGTTCATTCTTTATAAGTTCATATATTATATCTATTACATTTGCCTATAAATGAAAATTAAGCATCTATATAAATATAGATGCTTATTTGTTTAATAGAGTTTTTATTTTGTCTAAGATAACATCTGCTACCTCTTCTTTTTTCATTTTAGGATGTTCTTGTACAACACCCTCTCTATCTATAATCTTAACTATATTGGTATCAACACCAAATCCAGCACCATCTTGAGTTAAGTCATTTGCTACGATAAAATCTAAATTTTTCTTTTGAATTTTATTTTTAGCATTTTCTAATAAATCATTAGTTTCTGCTGCAAATCCAACTAAAATCTTATTATTTTTTATTTTTCCTAATTCTAAAGCAATATCTTTAGTTCTATCTAGTCTTATGCTTAAATCATCATCAGATTTTTTTATTTTATTATCTGAGTATTCCTTAGGTCTATAATCTGCAACTGCAGCGCTCTTTATAATAACTTGATTTTCATCCATATTTTCTAAAACAGCATTATACATATCTTCCGCTGATTCTATTTGAATAAATTTCTTTAAATTCTGAGGTGGAACTATATTTGTAGGCCCAGATACTAAAGTTACATCCGCTCCTCTTTCTATTGCCTTTTTAGCTATAGAGTATCCCATTTTTCCAGTTGATCTATTCGTTATGTATCTTACCGGATCAATACTTTCAACTGTAGGTCCAGCAGTTATTATCATGCTAGTTCCTTCTAAATCTTTCTTAATTTCTAAAAGTTCAATTATACTATTAAAAATAGTATCAACAGATGCAAGTTTTCCTGATCCTATATCTCCACAAGCTAATCTTCCGCTTTCTGGTTCTACAAACTTATAATCTAAATCTTTTAAAGTTTGTATATTCCTTTGTACAACAGGATTTTCATACATATTAGTATTCATAGCTGGAGCTATAAGAACTTTTGCTTTTGTAGCCATAATAGTCGTAGTCAACATATCATCTGCAATACCATTAGCTACTTTGCCTATAACATTTGCAGTAGCTGGAGCTAATACAAATACATCTGCTTTCTTAGCTAATGATATATGTTCTACATCCCAAGTTTTTGGAGATTCAAACATATCTTCAACTACATAGTTTTGACTTAATGTCTGAAATGTAAGCGGAGCTACAAATTCTGTTGCTGATTTAGTCATTATTACATGTACATTTACACCTGTTTTTTTCAACTTGCTAACTAAGTCACAAGCCTTATAAACAGCTATTCCTCCACATACGCCTATAACAACAGTCTTATCTTTTAGCATGATCTTACTCCTCTATTATATTTTGAGTTTGAGCTAATAAGTGCTTAGCTTCTTCTATTTCTATTTCTTCCTCAGTTAATTTTCTAAATGATATTTTTCTATCTGCAACTTCTTGAGTAGCTAAAGTAACAGGCTTTATTTCTTGATGCTTAGTAGTAGGAACGTATGGAGTAGCTCCATCTATTAATTCTCTAGATCTTTTAGCTACAGTTACTACTAAGTAGTATCTATTATCTATTTGGTTTAATACCTCGTTTATTGATGGTTTTATCATTTTTATAATTCCTCCTTGAATTTCTTTATTATATTATCTTTGTATCTATAAACTTTATTTTTTTCAGCTGATATTATATGTTCTAATTCTTGAGCTGAATTTTTCACATCTTTATTTACTATAAAGTAATCATAATTTTCTATTTGACATATTTCATCCATTGCACAACTAAATCTTTTATTTATTTGTTCTTCAGTTTCTGTTCCTCTTCCAACTATTCTATTTTTAAGTTCGTCAAGAGATGGAGGAAGTATAAATATGAATACCCCTTCTGGATAAACTTCTTTTATTTGTCTAGCTCCTTGCATTTCTATTTCTAAAACAACGTCATGTCCATTTTCTAGATTTTCTAAAATTGCAGCTTTAGGCGTACCATAAAAATTATCATATATTTGAGCATGCTCTAACAGTTCATTATTAACTATCATTGATTTAAACTTATCTTTAGTTACAAAGAAATAGTTAACTCCGTCTACTTCACCGTCTCTTGGATTTCTTGTAGTAGCTGAAACTGATAACTTTACATCCTCATTATTATTTAAAAATTCTTTACATATAGTTCCTTTTCCTGCTCCTGACGGTCCAGAAACAACTAGCAATAAACCTTTCCTCTTCATCTATATCTTCCTTTCTAATTCTCTATATTATCATCTTTGTCTGTGAATCTATGTGCTACGGTTTCTGGTTGTACCGATGATAATATTATATACTGACTATCAGTTATTATAACTGCTCTAGTCTTTCTACCATAAGTAGCATCAATTAATCTTCCATTTTCTTTGCTTTCTTGTATTAATCTTCTTATAGGAGCTGATTCTGGACTTACTATAGCAACTACCTTGTTAGCCATAACTACATTCCCATATCCTATATTTATAAGGTTCGTACTCATAAACGCATCTCCTATTCTATGTTTTGTATCTGTTCTCTTATTTTCTCTAGTTCGCTTTTTACTTCAACAACTAAATTAGTTATATTTAAATCAGATGATTTCGACCCTATAGTATTAGTTTCTCTGTTCATCTCTTGTATTAAAAAGTCTATTTTTCTTCCTATAGACTCATCTTTATGTATAGCTTTTTTAAGTTGTATTATATGGCTTTTAAATCTTACTATTTCTTCTGTTATACTGCATTTATCTGCATATATAGCAACTTCTTGAGCCAATCTATTTTCATCTACAAGACTTGGGTTTTCTAAAATATCAGCTATTCTGCCGTTTAATTTTTCTTTATATTCATTAACAACATTATATGAGTAGTTTTCTATTTGTTCAATATAATCTTTTAACAAATCGCATCTCATATCTATATCATTAGCAAGTTTTAAGCCTTCTTCAACCCTCATATCTTTTAACTTAACTAAACAGTCATTTAATGCATCCCTTAGCATTAACCATAATAAATCTTCATCTTCTTCTTTTTCTTCACTTTTTATTATATCAGGGAATTTTGCTATATTCATAACTGTTATATCATCTTGTAAGTTAAATGTGTCTTTTATATTATTTAATATATTTACATACTCAGAAGCTAACTTCTCATCAAATTTTAAGTTTACATCTTCACTACCTACTAAGTCAAGTTTTATATATAAATCAACTCTACCTCTTTTTATATAATCTTTGACTACATTTCTTATTTTATCCTCTAGAAAAGATATTTTTCTAGGAAGACGTGTGTTTATATCTACGTACTTATGGTTTATAGTTCTACATTCTACGGTAAAATGATAGTTATCATTTTTGTATTCGCCTCTTCCAAAACCTGTCATACTAATAGCCATATGCTATACCTCCAAAGTTCCTTCACATATTTTAACTGCATTTCCTATCATATATACATCATCAAGAAGCTCTATCCTTACGCTTCCGCCTTCTGATTTTACATTAACTATTTCATTAGTTTTACCTAAATAGTTAGCTAAAATTACAGAAGCTGTCATACCTGTCCCACATCCTAGAGTATATCCGCATCCTCTTTCCCATGTGTATACATGTATGTTATCTTTATCATCAATTTTAACAAAATTAACATTAGTTTTATTTGGGAAAATTTCATTTTCTTCTATAAGTTTTCCATATTTATATATATCTTCTTTTATAAGTTCATCTACGAATACAATAGTATGTGGCACTCCCATTAGAATTGAACTTACTTCTACTTCTTTATTATCTATTAATAGCTTTTCTTTTATAAAGACTTCTTTATTTGTATTTACTGGAATGTTTTTTGGATTGAAATTTGGTTTTCCCATATTTACGCTTATAGTATAATTTTTTTCACTTTCTATATTTAAAGATATTTTTTTTATTCCGTCAAGTGTGTATACACTAAATTCTGTATCTTTTACTATGTTATTGTCATACACAAACTTACAAAAACATCTTAATCCATTTCCACACATATTAGCTCTTGATCCATCAGAATTATAATATACCATTTCTACATCAGATATATCAGAGGTTTTAACTACTAGTAGTCCATCAGCTCCAACGCCAAATCTTCTATGACACACTTTTTTAGCTAAATCTGAGTAGTCGTTAGAATCTTTATTATCAAACCTACCGTCAATTGCTATAAAATCATTTCCGACTCCATGTAATTTCCAGAAGTTCATTTATATCCCCCCTATAAAATTGAATTCTTAGCTTATTATACAATATTTTGTTCATAAAAGGAAATTATATTGAGTGTAAACTCTATATTATTTTAGACTATATTCTCAATATTATATTCACATTATTATTTATATGTGTAATAATTTACTTACTTAATAAATTTTGAAAGGAATGATATTATGGCATTCGATGGTTTAGTTGTTCATTCAATTTGTGATGAACTGTCTTCTAAGTTAGTTGGAGGAAAAATAGATAAAATATATCAACCAGAAAACGATGAAATAGTTTTACATATACGAAACAATAAAGAGAATTTTAAGCTAGTACTTAGTGCAAGCTCATCTAATCCTAGAATTTACCTTTCTAGTTCTTATAAAAAGGAAAATCCTATGAATGCTCCTATGTTTTGTATGTTACTTAGAAAGTATATCCAAAGCGGAAACATAGTTAGCGTTTCTCAAATTGGATTTGAGAGAATTGTAAAAATTACGGTTGAATCTTTAGATGAATTAAAATCAAAAACTACTAAAGATTTAATAATAGAAATAATGGGAAGACACAGTAATATAATTTTGACTCATGAAGAAGATAAAATAGTCGATTCAATAAAAAGAATACCTCCTAGTATTAGTAGGGTTAGACAACTTCTTCCAGGTATAACATATACACTGCCTCCTGCTCAAGATAAGTTAGATCCACTTGAATTAATTTCTATAGATCAGTTTAAAGAATTACTTCAAGATTTTAATGGTCCTATATTAAAATCTATATATTCTAAATTTTTAGGTATAAGTCCGACTGTGTCTAAGGAAATATGCTTTAGATCAAATTTAGATAGCGCTATGCTAGCTTCTGATTTAAATGATGAAAGCTTTAACAGGCTACACAAAGAGTTTATAAATGTTATGCAGAGCGTCAAAGACGCAAATTATAACCCATGCTTAGCTTTAGATCCTTTTATTGATAAGCTTTTAGATTTTAGTTGTATAAATCTTTCTCTATTTAATGACTTAAAAGTTGTTCATAATGAAAGTATTTCATCAATAATAGAAAGCTTCTATTCAAATAAAGATGCTAAGGAAAGAATAAATCAACGTGCATCAGACTTTAAGAAAAGCATATCTATAAAACTAGATAGACTTTATAATAAATTAAAGAAACAAGAATTAGAACTTAAGGAATCTGATAATGCTATAATCTACAAAGTTAAGGGCGAACTTATAACTTCATATATTTATATGGTGGAAAAGGGAATGAAGTCTGTAGAGGTTCAAAATTTTTATGATGAAAACTGTTCTACAGTAAAAATCGATTTAAACCCAAACTTAACTCCATCTGAGAACGCTCAAAAATACTTTAAAAAGTATACTAAATTAAAACATGCAAAGAAAGAGATAAGTGCTCAAGTTGAACTTAGCTTAGAAGAAATTGATTATCTTGAAAATATAATGCTTAGTATAGATAACTGTGATAACCTAGCTGAACTTAACGATATAAAAGAAGAACTTCAAAAACTTGGATATATGCGTGGCAAGGTTAAATCAAAAAAAGAGAAAAATACTTTAACGACTAAACCAAATGAATTTTTATCTTCTGATGGGTTTACAATCTTGGTAGGTAAAAACAATAAGCAAAATGATTTTCTTACTCTTAGAGTCGCTAATAATGATGATTTATGGATGCATACTAAAAACATCCCAGGTTCTCACGTAATAATAAAATCAGATGGTAAGGAAATACCTGAATCAACTATTTTTGAAGGAGCAATGCTAGCTTCATTTTTTAGCAAATCTAAAATGTCAGCTCAAGTTCCAGTTGATTATACCTTAAAGAAAAATGTAAAAAAACCAAATGGTTCTAAACCAGGAATGGTTATATATGAAACAAATAGTACTATTTATGTAACTCCATCTGAAGAGTTAGTAGTTAAATTAAAAAAACAGGGTTAAACCCTGTTTTTTTTATTTATATTTATAATTATATAAGCTGAGAGTTAAGAACTGCTGATTCTTTCTCAACATCCTTTTTAAAGTCTTCTTTATTTAATACTCTATTTAGTATAATACCTACTATTGCAGCTAAACTTAGCCCTGTAATTGTAACAGTTTTAGTTACAGGTATTCCTATAACAATTCCTTTATTACTTAAGTAAGTAGTTCCTAAGCCGATTACCATTATAGTAGCTATTATTATTATATTCTTTTTACTTTCTACACATTTGCTATCGTTTATTGTTTTTAACCCTACATATGAAATCATTGAGAATAACATTATACTTATTCCACCCATAACTTCTGTAGGTATACTTTGTAAAAACCCTCCAAACTTACTTACACATGCTAGTAATATTGCACATATAGCAGTTCTTCTTAATATTGATGGGTCATAATTTTTAGTTATAGCAAGTACTGCTGTATTTTCTCCATAAGTCGTATTTGCTGGTCCTCCTAAAAATCCTGCCATAATAGTAGCCAATGCATCTCCCATTAACGTTCTGTGAAGCCCTGGTTCTTCTATGAAATTCTTTCCTACTACAGTTCCATTAGTAGTCATGTCTCCTATATGTTCCATGAATACCGCTAAAACTACAGGTGCAATTAAAACTATAGCTTGTAAACTAAATTTTGGTAGTGTAAATTGTGGTATTTGTAAAAGAGCCGTATTTGTACTCATAAATGAAACATCTACATTCCCTAGTATTAAAGATACTGTGTATCCTATAGCTACAGCTATTATTATATTTAATTGCTTTATAAATCCTTTACAAAATACATTTATTGCTATTGCTAATCCTAATGTCATAATTGCTATTAAAAAATTATTTGATGCCATATCAACTGCAGTTGGTAATAGGTTAAGTCCTATAACTGCTATCATTGCTCCAACCACTTGAGCTGGGAAATATTTTTTAATTTTATCTACACCTACTTTTTTTATAACTGCTGCCATTATTAAATATATAATTCCGGCTACTATTATTCCACCTTGAGCATATGCTAAATCTCCATTGTGAGCTTCTTTAGCAGCTATTATAACTGGTATAAATGCAAAACTTGAACCTAAGAAAACTGGAACTACTCCTTTTGTACATGCATGGAAAATTAATGTCCCTACTCCTGCACAGAAAATAGCAACCGCTGGATTAAATCCTGTTAATATCGGTACTAAAACTGTAGCTCCAAACATAGCTAATAAATGTTGTAATGATAACATTGTTTTTTTCATAAAAAAACCTCCCTATTTTTAGTTTGGGAGAAATAATTCTCCCTTTTTCAGTATCTCTGTACTGAATTAAAAGGTGTTAACCTTATATAATTTTATGCTTTTACTCGTTTATAGTTACTGAATCTTGTTCATCAGTTTCATTTAACATAACTGAAATTACCTCATGTTTTGATGTTGGAACATTTTTACCTACATAATCTGCTCTTACAGGTAACTCTCTATGCCCTCTATCAACTAACACAGCTAATTGAATAGACTTAGGTCTTCCTATATCCATAATTGCATCTAAAGCTGCTCTTACTGTTCTTCCTGTGTATAACACATCATCAACTAGTATTACAACCTTATCATTTATATCAAAGTTTATATTAGATCCATTTATAACCGGATCTGTATCTACTTTTTCTAAATCATCTCTATATAGAGTTATATCAATTTCACCAGTATTTACACATACATCTTCTATACTTTGTATTTTCTTTGCTATTCTATTTGCTATAGGAACTCCTCTTGTTTTTATTCCTACTAAAACAACATCTTCTACACCTTTATTTTTCTCTATAATTTCATGGCTTACTCTAGTTATAGCTCTTCCCATAGCTTTTTCATCCATTAATTGCGCCTTTTCTTTCATTAAAATCCTCCTTTGTCATAAGGTTAAGTTGTAAAAATTCGCTTAGCTCATATCGTCAACGTCCGCTCGGCAAGCTTACGTCCCGTTACTCAAAAAAGCTTCTTACCCTTAGGCAAGAAGCTATACTTATCAAATATAAAGAATCTTATATTTTCTATAAGTTCTCATTCTCTCGCCTTTTGATCTCTCTGGACCAATTAAAGGTAACATTCATTTTTTATAATTATATACTAATAAACTACTTTTAACAACCACTTTTATTTCATTTTAGATATTAAGTCACTGAAATATTTTGGAAGTTCTGAATTGAACTCAACATATTCATTAGTTGTAGGATGCATGAAACCTAACTTTCTAGCATGTAAGGTTTGTCCTTTTATCCCAAACTTATTATTTTTCGGACCATATAGAGGGTCCCCTAATAAAGGATGATTTAAAGATAATGCATGAACTCTTATTTGATGTGTTCTTCCAGTCTCTAAAGTTGCCTTAACATGAGTAAAGTTTTCATATCTATTTATGACTTCAAAGTGAGTAATTGCATTTTTTCCATCTTTAACGATACCCATCTTCAATCTATCTTTAGGATTTCTTCCAATAGGTTTATCAACAGTTATTTTATCTTCTTTCATAACTCCGTGGCATATAAACTCATATTCTCTAGTTATTGAATGATCTTTTAGCTGTTCTGCTAGCGAATTATGTGCTTTATTATTTTTTGCAATCATTAAAAGACCAGACGTATCTTTATCTATTCTGTGTACTATCCCAGGTCTTATCACTCCGTTTATAGAAGATAAATTCTCTCTACAATGATATAAAATTGCATTTACTAACGTATTATCATAGTTTCCAGGCGCTGGATGAACAACCATATCTTGAGGTTTATTAACTATTAATAAGTCGCCATCTTCATAAACAATATCAATCGGTATATCTTGTGGAGTCACTTCAAGAAGTTTTGGTGCTGGTATCTCAATAATTACATGATCATCTTCTTTTACCAAGTATTTTGCTTTTTCAATTTTATTATTAACCTTAACTTTTTTATCTTTTATAATCTTTTGTATATAACTCCTAGACATTTCACCTAACTGTCCAGACAAATACACATCTAGCCTATCGCCTTCTTCTTCATCTATAACTAAAAATTGTCTTACTTCTTCCATAATTTCACCTACTTGTCATTTTCAAAAAATATTATGTATATGCATAATAATATAGTTCCTATAACTACAAATACATCTGCTACATTAAATACATAGTTCCAAACTATTCTAAAATCAAAATAATCTACTACAAATCCTAATCTTACTCTATCTATAAGATTCCCTATAGCTCCTGCTATTATAAGAATTATAGCACTTTTACCAAGTAAGTTTAGTTGCTTTTTGTATAGATAATATAATCCAAATATGCATGCAGCCAAAGCAACCACTACAAAAATCATTTGGTTATTTTGAAACATTCCAAATGCTGCTCCTCTATTTTCTACATATGTTAAATGAAATATATCTTTAATTATAGGTATACTCCCTATATTAACTAAATACTTTACAGCTAAAAATTTAGATATTTGATCTAATCCTATTAAGCCTAATATAATAAGTATATATATCAAAAAAATATCCTCCTCAATTGTTTTAATCTATATATATTATATATATTAACATATATATGGGCAATACATGTTAATATCAAAAAAAGATAGCAATTGCTATCTCTCTTTGATTTATTCTTTAACAAGATCTGATATAGTTACAAATTCATATCCTTGTTTTTGTAACTCTGGAATTATACATTCTAAAGCTTTTATAGTTTGTGATTTATCATTTCTTATACTGTTGTAGTCATGAAGTAAAACTATACTACCATTTTTCGCATTTTTTTCTATTGTACTTATAATATTTCCAACTCCAGGATTACTCCAATCTCTAGCATCAAAATCAGACCACAACACAACTTTCATATCTTTTGATTTCATTAAGTTAAATAAGCTTTCATTTATTGCTCTATATGGAGGTCTAAACCAAGTTGGTTCTTTACCTGTAACTTTTTTTATAATTTCTTGAGTTTTTATAATTTCACTATTAAGCTTTTCAGGTGAATTATTGCATACATTTATATGCGTAAATGTATGATTCCCAATTTCATGCCCCTCATCAAATGCTCTTTTTACAATTTCAGGATTCCACCCAACTTTTTGACCTACTACAAAAAATGTGGCTTTTGCATTATTTTTTTTAAGTATGTCTAGTATTTGTGGTGTAAAATCTTCATCAGGACCATCATCAAAGGTTAAAGCTATAACTTTTTTCTGATCACTACCTCTTTTAATTATTATATCTTCATATTTTTTTGATATATTATTTTTATTATTAAAAACTTCAGTTTCATTTGACTTTGGCATATTAAATATACCTAATGCTAAAATCAAAAAAAATATAGGTATAATTAACTTCTTCATATTACCGCCTCTTTTCTAGTAGTCATCTCTCATATCTCTATTCATATCAACTAAATCTTTAACTTCTCGTGTAAATAAATTAGGTCCACTAAAATTATCTTTTATACTAACACTCTCTATATTATTTACTGGTCTTTCTTCTTTTTTAGCACAATCTACACATAATCTAGTTTCTGGAATAAAATCTAAGCGATCTTCCTCTATACCTTTTTTGCAACTTTCACAAATTCCATAAGATCCATTTTGTATTTTATATAGGGCATTATCAATTTCATTTAGCTTAAATTTTTCATGATTAGTTAAACTATTTTGCATCTCTTGCATATATACTTCACTTCCTATATCCGCAAGATGATTATCATAACTTGAAAGCTCACCTGATGTGTACTTCTCACTTGTATGTTCAGTAGTGTTTCCAAATACAGTGTTATCTTCCATTTCTGATACTAAATTTATTATATTATTTTTTTCTTCTAATAACATCTTTTCATATTTTTTATTATTCATAATAATCCTCTACCTTCCTCTAAAATTATCTACCATATCTAAAAATTCAGCTATATATTCTCCTATAATAGGTAAGTTAACCCATTTAGATACAATATATAAAACTAAACCTGTAAGAAAACTGAATCCAATAGCTTGCCCAAAACCTTTCCCAATTCCTGCTATAAAGTTAATTGCAAACATTCGTCTTCTACTATCTGTTAAAATCATATAATCCATAATTCTACTTCTTTCAAACATATATAACAGACTGTCTATTCTATTATTTGCAATTTCAAGTGCTTTTAATAGTGCACTAGATTCATCATTTCCATGGATTCTTTTATCAATCTCTTTCATACTCAATGCTTTAACTTCTTCTATATATATTTCTTTTTCATTTTTTCTATTTCCTAATCTATATCGCTTCAAAACTTAACACGTCCTCTTCACATAGAAAAACTTTTTACAATTTTATTATTCCAACTTTTATATTTTAAATACAAGAATTTGCTTTACTAATAGTACTTAATTAATGTTTTATTACACAAAAAAAGCCCTATTAAATAGGGCTTTCAATCTTAATTTTATAAAAATTTCTTTTCTATCAATCCAACTTTTTTATAAACTTTTCTTAGGGTTTTTCTAGCTTGATATTCTGCCTTTTGAGCACCTTTAGCATATATATCTTCTAGGTAATCCTTATTTGAAAGTAAGTATTCATATTGGTCTTTTATAGGTTTTAAAGTTTCTACTATTACTTCAGCAACGTCATTTTTAAAATCTCCATATCCTTTACCTTCATACATAGCAACTACATCTTCTATAGATTTATTGTCTAGTTTTGAGTATATATCTAAAAGATTTTTTATACCTGGTTGCTCATCACTATATCTAACTACTCCAACAGAATCTGTTACACTTCTTTTTATTTTTCTTCTTATTGTATCAGCATCATCAACTAATAATATATATCCATTTTCATTTTCATCTGATTTACTCATTTTTTTAGTTGGTTCTTGTAAGCTCATTACTCTAGCTCCAGCTTTTGGTATATATGGTTCTGGAACTTTAAATGTAGGGCTATATCTGTTGTTAAATCTATTTGCTAAATCTCTAGCTAACTCTAGATGTTGTTTTTGATCTTCTCCAACTGGCACTAAATCTGTTTGATATAATAATATATCTGCAGCCATTAGAACTGGATAAGTAAACAATCCTGCATTTAAATTGGCTTCGCTTTTTTGAGATTTATCTTTAAACTGAGTCATTCTACTTAACTCACCCATATATGTCATTGTATTTAAAATCCACATTAACTCTGTATGACAACTAACATGTGACTGTATGAATATAGTATTTTTTTCTGGATCTAAACCACTTGCCATGTATTGAGCTAATAACTGCATTGTATTTGCTCTTAAATTTTTAGCTTCTTGTGGAACTGTTATTGCATGTAAATCTACTACACTATAATAGCAGTTATAATCTTCTTGTAATTCTTTCCAATTTTTTATAGCTCCAAGATAATTTCCTAATGTTAATTTACCTGATGGTTGAGCCCCACTAAATATTATTTTCTTTTCACTCATATTTAATGCCTCCTATAAATTTTTTAACATTCTAAGTACTATATCTTTTGAGTTGTGAGCTGCTTGACCTACAAACTCTTCATATGTTACATCTGCACTTCCGTCTGCTTTATCTGACATAGCTCTTATAACTACAAATGGAGTATGATTCACATAGCATACATGTGCTATAGCAGCTCCTTCCATTTCTCCACAGTATCCGTTAAATTCTTTTACTAGTTCATCTTTTAATTCCTTGCTACTTATAAATATATCTCCACTTAAAACTCTACCTTTTAAAACTTTATGAGTTTTAACTTCTGCTTTTGATGATTCATAAGCCGCATTTATTAATTTTTCATCTGCTTTAAATATTGAATTATCCATTCTAGGTATCATACCTTTTTTATCACCAAATACAGTAGTGTCAAAGTCATGTTGTATCGCATCTGTAGATATAACTATATCATATACATCTAGTTCTTCATTTAATGCTCCTGCTACACCTGTATTAACAACTGCATCTACCTTAAATTCACTTATTAATATTTGGGCACATAATGCAGCATTTACTTTACCTATTCCACATCTAACTAAAACAATATCTTTATTTTCTAATTTTCCTACATAAAATTTTAAACTAGCTTTTTCTATAGTTTCTTCTATGTCCATTATATCTCTTAATATATCTACTTCCTCATCCATTGCACCTATTATTCCTATTTTGTTCATTTCTAAATTCCTCCTATATGTTATTAATCTTTATTTTTTTATAATTAAAAAATCCGCCCTAAATAAATAGGACGGATATATTTTCCGCGGTACCACCTAAATTATATACATTTTTATATGCATATCACTTAATAATTTCTGCTATAACGTGCAGTCACGATATCAGCTACTCTTTAAATTTCACCTAATTCCTCAAAGGTCCATTCATTAAATTTATTTATATTGAGTTCTCAGCTACCTCAATTCTCTGTATTAAATAAGAAATTTAATTACTAATCCTCTTCACTGGATTTTTATATTATATTTTTATATTTATTTTATATGATATGTTTTAATCTAAAAAAAGTCAACCATTTAAACTACATATTTTTTTCTACCACCTAATTCCCATAAAAAAGAAGCTGTCTCAAAATAGTTATTAAATAGTAAATATATAAGTTTTAGCGACCTTTAAAGCTTCTTTTTAGCTTTGGAAGCAAAACTTATATATTTATCCTATTCATACTACTATTTTGGTACAACTTCTTCAATTTAAACTATTTTCTTGTAACTTTTATACCTGTCATGTGGTCATTTAAGTTATGTTTTTCTATAGTTTCATCATCAACTCTATTTATGTTTAAAGCTAAAGTTTCTGATTTTATATATTCAGAGTATTCATTTATAGCATTTGCTATTTCATCATCTGAACAATAATCAATATCTATATTATCTAAAACATCAAAGTCACTAGATTTTCTTAATTGTTGAACTTTAGATATAAATTCTCTAGCATATCCTTCATTTATTAAAGTCTCATTTAAAGTTGTATCTAATATTACAAATAGGTTGTTTTCCATAGTAACATTAAACCCTTCTTTAGCTGATATATTTATTAATACATGATCTTTATTAAACTCAAATTCTTCTCCGTCTATATCTACACTTATAGACTCTCCAGCTTCTAGCTTAGGTACAACTTCACTTGCATCAAGTTTATTTAATGCTCCAGCAAAGAATTTCATCTTAGCTCCAAGCACAGGTCCTAAAACTTTGAAGTTTGGTTTTAATGTAAAGTTCATATATTCTCCTAAATCTTTAGCAAATACAACTTCTTTAACATTAAGTTCTTCTTTTATTAAGTCAACAACATCACTTATAGTACCTTCATATTTTCCATCTACTAATACTTTTTGTATAGGTTGACGAACTTTTATTCTAGTAGCTTCTCTTGATGCTCTTCCTAATGTAACTAAGTTTTTAACTAAATCCATTTTTTCTTCTAGGTTATTATCTATTAAATCTAAATTAGCTTTAGGATAAGTAGCTAAGTGAACTGAAGTTTCATTAGTTAAATTTCTATATATTTCTTCTGCTATAAATGGTGTAAATGGAGCTATTAACTTGCAAAGCTCTGTTAATATCTCGTAAGTTGTATTATAAACTGACTTTTTATCTTCTGTTAATTCAGTAGCCCAGAATCTTCTTCTTGAACGTCTTATATACCAGTTAGATAAATCTTCATTTATAAATTCTTGAACCATTCTAACAGTTTTATTTAATTCAAATATTTCTAAGTTTTCTTCTACTTCTTTCTTTAAGTTGTTAAACTTAGATAATATCCATCTGTCTAATTCTGGTCTATCTTTATATTCAACGAAGAACTCTGATGGATTTATATTATCTGTATTTGCATATAATGTGAAGAAGTTATATACATTTTTCATAGTTCCTAAGAATTTACTTTGAACTTCTTTTAATCCATCTACATCAAATCTTGTTGGAGTCCATGGTGGAGATACATATAGTAAATACCATCTTAATGCATCTGCTCCATATTGATCAAATAATTCAAAAGGATTTACTGTATTTCCTCTTGATTTACTCATTTTCTTACCTTCTTTATCAAGTACTAAGTCATTAACTAAAACTCTCTTATATGGAGCTTTACCTGTAACGAAAGTAGATATAGCAAGTAATGAGTAGAACCATCCTCTAGTTTGATCTATACCTTCACATATAAAATCTGCTGGGAATAAATCATCAAAGTTTTCTTTATTTTCAAATGGGTAGTGATGTTGTGCAAATGGCATAGAACCACTGTCAAACCAACAGTCTATAACTTCTGTTACTCTAGTCATAGTGCCTCCACACTTCTCGCACTTAAAGTGTATATCATCTACATATGGTCTGTGTAATTCTATAGTTTTTGGATCTATATCTTCTATAGCTTTATTAGCAAGCTCTTCTCTTGATCCTACAGATTCTTTATGACCGCATTCACACTTCCATACATTTAATGGTGTTCCCCAGTATCTACTTCTAGATATTGCCCAGTCATTTAAATTTTCTAACCAGTTACCAAATCTTCCTTCTCCTACGAAACCTGGATACCATTCAACAGTTTTATTATTTGCTATTAATTGATCTTTTAGCTTAGTCATTTCTATATACCAGCTTGGTTTTGCATAGTATAAAAGTGGAGTTTGGCATCTCCAGCAGTGAGGATAGTTATGAGCTACCTTTTCTTTGCTGAATAATTTATTTTCTCCGTGTAACCATTTTATAATTTCAACGTCTACACCATCTTCCATTACAAATTTGCCTTCCCATGGAGTAGTTGTAAACTTACCTGCTTCTGAAACTGGTTGTAACACTGGTAAATCGTATTTTCTTCCTAAATTGTAGTCATCTTCACCAAATGCTGGTGCTGTATGAACTATTCCTGTACCATCTTCTGTTGTTACATAGTCACCTAAAGTAACAAAGAATGCTTTTTTATCTGCTTCAACAAATGGCATTAATTGTTCATATTCAACGAACTCTAAATCCTTACCTTTTAATTCTTCTATAATTTCATAATCTTCTCCTAAAACTTTATTAGCTAAAGCTTTAGCAACATAGTATATTTCGTCATTTTGCTTAACTTTTATATAGTCTATTTCAGCACCTACTGTTAAAGCAACATTTGATGGTAATGTCCAAGGAGTTGTTGTCCATGCTAAGAAATATTCATCAGCATCTTTTCTCTTGAACTTAGCTATTACTGTATTATTTTTTATTTCTTTATATCCTTGTGCAACCTCATGAGATGCAAGACCTGTTCCACATCTTGGACAGTATGGAAGTATTTTATGACCTTCATATACGTATCCTTCTTTGTTGAACTTATCTAATAGTGATAGGTAAGACTTTGAAGTTATCTCCATCTTTTCCCCCACCCCACACCGTACGTGAGACTTTCACCTCATACGGCGTTCCATCATCAATTAATGTTAATCACAATCGAATTATTTCCGACATTCTCCCTGTATTTATTTAGTCTTTTTATGAAACTTCTAAAGCGTGATTCTTCTATTAACGGTAATATCTTATTAAGATATTTGTCTATTGTTTCTATTTTAGTTGCATGTATTAACTTATGTACATCTTTACTTACTAACATTAAGTTGGCAAATATATCCGTACCTCCTAAGTGTCTAGGTGTTTTGTGATGACATTCCATATCAGTCACATCCAATGGGTGTCCAGTTAAAGCACAAGCACCCCATTGAGCACTGAATAACGAGATTCTATTATCATTATATTCGGCACTCATTTTATCAATTGGATGTTCTATAATATACCTTAAGTCATTTGGATTGACACATTCTAGATTCTTATGAATTAGTTCTCTACCTCTTTCACTATAAGGGGTTATCTCATTTTGAAATCCCATAGGGTTTTTATGAGTAATTCCTCCAATAGGGAATATTGGCATTTTACATACAACAGTTGGTTTATAGTTATATTGTCCATACAACTTTTTATAAGTTTCATTGGCAACATACTCATATTTCTTAACTTTTCTACCGTTAATTTTCTTTTTCGTGTGCTTTTTCTTTGTTTTGAATCTATTGTATAGCATTTTAGATAATTTAAAGTGTATATCTGTCATATCGAGATTTACATGTGTCGCCATCTTATAGTATTCATGTCGACCAAGGATTTTGGAGTTTAGTAAATTTACGTTTTTAATCGTGGTGTTACGTTGTAACGTTTTGATTTGGTCTTTTAAATCCTTTATCATATTATCTTTCGCTTTAGCAGTCATCCATGAGTTTATTACCCACTTATTACCCTTTTGCTTTAGCTTAAATCTTAATCCTAAGAATTCCGAAGAGCCCACCTTTAAATCAGTTATTTTCGACTTATCTGGTGCATAATCTAAACCCAATCTTTCCTTTAGCCATTGTGTTACTGCATGATACCATCTAGTTGCTTCATCTTTAGTTTTACAGCAAATTTTAAAATCATCTGCGTATCTAACTAGGTATCCTTCTTTCAAGCCAGTGTTTCGTAAGGCTCTGAATTTATTAGACTGACCACCTGTTGGCGACAATTTGTAATTACGTTTGGTAGTGATGTTTTCCCATTGGTTTGTTATCCACCAATCTAATTCATTCAGTACAATATTAGATAGTAAGGGAGATAAAATCCCACCTTGTGGCGTTCCACTAGTAGGATATGTTATAGTAGTGTTATTCTGTTTGTCAGTTTCCGATATAGGAGCCTTTAAACATTTCTTTATAACTTCTATAAGGTTCTTATCTTGTATTCCAAGCGACCACATTTGTTTTATCAACTTTTCATGGTTCACATTGTCAAAGAATCCTTTTATATCCACATCTACTACGTAGTGATTTTTACCTAGGTTGGCATTACCCATGAAATCAACGATTGCATGTTCTGCTCTCCTATTTGGTCTAAATCCGTAACTATGTTTATTGAATTTTGCTTCACATATAGGCTCTAGTACTTGTTTTATACACTGTTGGACTAGTCTATCTTGAATGCATGGTATACCTAATGGTCTTAGTTTACCATTCGCTTTAGGAATATGTACTCTTCTTACCGACTTAGGTTGATAATTTTCTAACATCCTTTTGGTACGGTTAACTAATTCCTCAGTTTCCATTTCTTTTAGATAGTCAATTGTACGTCCATCAGTACCAGCAGTTGTACCCCCTGTATTAGCTTTTATACTTCTATAAGCTAAAAGTATATTTTCTCGACTTGATATAATATCCATTAAATTATTAAATTTCTTACCATTACCACTTTGGGCATATAACTTATCAAAAGTTTCTTGCATCCCATAGTACTCAGTGGCTCTGATTTTACGCTTTATCTTCAAAACATCTTTTTCATTAAAATCTAAATCTAACTTTTTACTCTTGTTTGAATTCGTCATTAGTCAGCGTCACGCCCTTTCCTATGATGTATTTAGCGAACTAAATAAATCACAGGGAGGAAGTTCATCTTCTCTTAGTCTTACTTGTATCTTAAGATACGAACCTAATGTCGTAATTAATTATAATAGTTAAATTACATAAATGATTGTGAGTTTCATCAATCAATGACTTGAGGCCGTCCCTCCATGGCTTGTTATCCCCACTTCACAGGTACCACGCCTCTACTTTCACCAATGTTAAGATATGTTATATATAAACACTTGATTGAAAATATTTATACTTTCCATATCACTAGTTCATAGGAATTAAGTCCTCCCTATCATTGGCTTCCCACGTTCCGATAAATCTATCATTATATAAGGTTAGGACACACCTTTGACCCTGCTCGTATGATAACCCCTGTAAGGTTAACAGGACATTCATGGGATACATGTAGAATGACCCACAAGCGATTTAATTAAATCACCTACATTTCTATAGGTTATGGTTCAAGAGTCGTACATTCGGCGTTTCGTCATATTTAATTTTATTAATTCTATCCATGCTTATATATCGTATAACCGTAGATTTACTCTATAACCCTCTATTGCATCATACGCCTATAACGTATCAAGGTTGTTCCTACACAACAATCGTAATTAACCTCACAATATTATTTATTTATGCACATTTCTATGCATTAAAAGTAAAGAGTTGTACATTCGAGTATTCGTCAGTAATTTCATACCATTCTAATCATAGTTATACATTGACCCCCGGCCTATCACAACTCGACCACCTCTGGTTCGCATTTCCGTTGCAGTTATAATAACTACAGTTAGGGTTGTTCTCAGCCGCCTTTAGTGGGCTTCAGACACTTCTGTGCTTAATCATTTCCATGCCTGCCACAAGTCTCAGGGGAAGCCCTTCGAGGCGTTACTCTCTCATTTGACTTCTCGATTTATCAGTTATCGTTAAATTTACTTTACGAAACTGTTGTTGTTTAGATATTTCGAATATTAATTTATTCTCTATATCCTCGAGTTTTCGCTCTGCTTCTGTAAGATGCCAGTCAAGGTATTCTCCAAGACTGTATTTCAATACATCACCTAAAGCTAAATCTCTCTGTTTCTTTAGTTCTTCTATTTCCATATTGTTCAACTCCTTTAGGGTGGTTTTATAACAATATGTTTCCTTAGAAGGAGATTATTTTATAATCTCAAAATTTAACGCTATAGACTTCGTGTTGTAATTTATTTACAACTTTTCACGTCTATAAACGTGTCACACATATCCACCATACAGACTCGATATAATTATTATCTAAAGTTATATATGGATTATCTAAGTCTATTTCATAAGCCATTCTTTCAGTCATGTCTCTCCATTGTTTTTCAAATGTGAAAACAGACTCTCTACATTTTTTATTGAATTTGTCTAATCCATAAGCCTCGATTTGTTGCTTATCAGATAAACCTAATTCTTTTTCTACTTGTATTTCTACTGGTAATCCATGTGTATCCCATCCAGCTTTTCTTTTTACTTGATATCCATTCATAGTTTTATATCTACAAACAGAGTCTTTTAAAGTTCTAGCTATAACGTGGTGTATTCCTGGGTTTCCATTTGCAGTTGGAGGCCCTTCATAGAATACAAAACTAGGATCATCTTTTCCTTTTTCTAAAGTTTTTTCTAACATATTTATGTCATTCCAGTAATCAGATACTTTAGCTTCAGCTTCTTTTACAGAAGAATCTACTAACGACTTAAATTTAGCCATTAAAATCCACCTTCCTTTGATTTTATTTTTTACACAAAAAAACCCGTCCCTGGAAAGGGACGAGTTATTACTCGCGTTACCACCCTAATTTTACAAATGTATATAATTAGACTACATTTGTAACACTCTTTCAATATAACGGTATTTAACCGGCTCAGCTTAATAGATTTAATCGTTCAGCCTGCAGCTTAGGAGTGATCTTCATTTTTATAAATTTATTGGTTCTCAGCTTCTCCAACTCTCTGTAAAACTATCTAAAAACTACTCTCTCCATCATAGCATTTATTATAATATTAGTTTATATGTATGAAATTTTATAATAAATTGTTCAAATAGTCAATATATTTTTACTCTAAAGCATCTGATAATTCTTTTTGAAGCTCAGCTATTCTTTGAACTCCATTTTCATCTATGTCTGAAAAAATATCATCAACACTTCTAATTTCATCTTCTAATAATGATTTAAATTTATTTCTAAATATCTTGAACTCTTTAACTATAGAATCATATTCTTTTCTTATTTCAATAACTCTATTATTAGCTTGTCCTATTATTTGTCTTGATCTAAGTTCAGCCTCTTCAACTATTATCTTAGCTTTTTTATTTGCAGCACTACATGTATCCTCAGCTGCAGTTTGAGCAGTTATAAGTGTTGCCTTTAATGTTTCTTCTATGTTTTCAAACTTACTTACTTGCTCTTGATACATTCTTATTTTGTCTTTTAATTCCAGGTTTTCTCTATATACGTTTTCGAAGTCTTCTTTTACTAAATCTAAAAATTCATCTACTTCATCTTCTCTATATCCACGTATACCTTTTTTAAATTCTTTATTTTCAATATCCACTGGAGTTAGCATGTATTCCCCTCCCTATATTATTAATTTTGCTTTTAATTTTATTTTTCCTTTTTTACTTATATCTCCTATATCGGCTATTATGACTCTACCTTTACCTCTTACTGATATAAGAGCATCCCGTTCTATTGTTTTTGATGTAGATATTATTTTTTCATAATCAACAAAAACTTTTTCTGTATTTATAAGCTTCAAACTTTCTTGTCTAGAAATATTGTATATCCCACTTATCAAACAATCCAATCTTTGTGATGATACAGTTAATGATATTTCTTTGTATTTAGGTTTGGAATATGCTATATCATCTTCGGGAATTTCCTTTACCTTAACACTATTTCTAGCAACTTTTTCTAAATTCATAATAATAAAATCTGAGATATCTTTACTTACAATAACCTGACAAAAGTTATCATGTATATTTATATCCCCTATTTTTTCTCTTTTTATACCTAGACCCAGTAAAGAACCTAAATAATCTTTATGCTTTATCTCTTTAAATTTAAAATTGCCCTCTATTTGTAACACTTTTATAGGTGATTGTACATCTTTATATTCCATATAATAAGGGAATATAGTAATAACTCTTCTTTCAGCTTCTTCAAAGCCTCCATCAACCCTATATTTTATATCGTCGAAACTATTTAATATTGATATAGAATTTTTTATTTCATAAGGATTTAGAAAATCAGTATACTTAATATCATAGCTTTTGATACAAGAATATGCTTTATCTATTACCTTAAACATCTTATTTTTTAAATCTATATCTTTAATATGATTTGTTAATGATACCTTGTCCATAATTTAACCTACTTCTAATATTTTAAAATATATTTATTATTAACATTCTTAAAAATTGAAGTACAAATAGCGCAATTATTGGAGAAAAATCTATTGGACCTTCAATATATCTAAACATAAAGTTTCTTATAGGCCCTTCTATAGGCTCTGTTAGCATACCTATAATATCATAGATTTTTGACTGTGTAGCTCCTGGAATCCATGACATTAATGCTCTTATTACAATCGCAAATTGAACTATGTCTGTTAAAACTAATAAAGAGTATTCTATCATTTCAATTCTTACTCCTTTTTATTTATTTATTTTGCCATGGGAAAAAAGCTTTACTTTCTAACTCTTTTTTCATGTTAGCATCTATATCTACATTATTAGGTGCTAATATAAATATTGCCTTAGATACTTTTTGTATACTTCCATCTAAAACATATACAGCTCCATTCATAAAGTCAAATATAGATTTACGAGTAACTGCATCATCTAAATTTTCTAAATTAACTATTACAGCTCTTCTTTGTTTTAATTGATCAGCTATAGATGTAACCTCTTCATATTTCTTTGGTTCTACTATTACAACTTTCATTTGTCCTGCTGTATGTATATTTACTATTTTATTGCTTTTAGGTTGAGCTATAGATCCAACTCCATTACTTAAATCTTCTGATATCTCTACTTCTTCCTCAATCTCTTCTATCTCTTCATCCATAAACTCATCTTCTACTTCATCTGTCATCCAATCTTTTATCTTACCTATGAAACCATTTCCCATTATTAACATCCTCCATTATATATATTGATTATTTTTTATTATAATTTCTTTGTCCAAATATAGAAGTTCCAACTCTAACAAATGTTGCTCCTTCTTCAATAGCTAGCTCAAAGTCATTGCTCATCCCCATAGATAGAGCTTCCATAGACACATTTTTTATATTTTCATCGTCTATTTTGTTAGCTAAATCTTTTAATCCCCTAAATACGGATTTTATTAAATCTTTATCATCTGTATTTGGAGCCATTGTCATAAGCCCCTTAACTCTTATATTTGGATAATTATTTGATATATTTTTTATAAAATCAATAGCATCTTCTTCAAGTATGCCGTGTTTACTTTCTTCCTTAGATATATTGACTTGTATTAAACAATTTATTTGTCTATCTATGCTTTGAGCTCGTTTTTGAATCTCATCACATAATGATAATCTATCTATAGAATGTATCATATATACTTTATCAATTATATATTTTACTTTATTGGTTTGCAAACTTCCAATAAGGTGCCATTTTACTCTATCACCTATTACTTCATATTTTCTAGATAATTCTTGTGGCTTATTTTCGCCTACGTCAGTTACTCCACATTCTATAGCTTCATTAACTGCATCTATATCTACAGTCTTTGTTACAGCTATTAATTTAACTTCATCATTACTTCTATCGGAAGTTTTACAAGAATCATTAATTCTTTTTTCTATATTAATTAAATTAGATTTTATAGAGTTCATTTTATCACCTGCTTTTACTAATTTTTTTACCTCTTGGGTTTAATATCACTTCATCATAAATACTAATACTTTTTATTCCATTTATATGATTTTTGTAATAGTCAATAACTATATATTCTTCACTCTCATAAAAAGTTCCTTGTAATTCTACAAATTTCTCTTCTCCTGTTTCAGAAATTACGTAGACACCTTTTTTACCATCTACTTCTACAAATGCATCTTTAGGAACCTTTAAGCCTTCTGTTGACTTATATATTATATCAAATTCTTTTACTCTTGTATCGCAAATTTCCATATTTTGTTCGCTTATAGCTAATATAGCAATGTAGTCATTTCCATCCTTATATATATCATATACATTTGTATTTATTTTTTCAACGTCACTAGATAGAATTATTTTTTGTCCTACATTTAATTTTTTTATTTCTTTTTCATTACAGCTTACAGCTACATATTGCTTTAGATTGTTTACTATTCTTGCAACAGGTTCACCTTTTTTTACTTCTCCATCTTTCTTTATATCTACATATTCTTCTTTTGCATTTTCTATATCTTCTTTTTTCACTTCTCCAATATTTTCTAAGTTAAATTTTTTCTCATTGTTATCAAATTTATATGAGATAATACCTGAATTTTTAGCCTTAAATAATTGTGAGTTATCTTCAATTAAATTTGAAACTTTTTCTGCTTCATTTTCTTTGTCTTGTAATGTCTTACTATTTAAATCACTTCCTATTATTTCATTTTTGTCTTTTAGAAGTTTAGATATTTTGTTTAAATCACTATCTATGTTTATATCTCCATCTAATAAATTGTTTTGTAAATTTAAACTCAGTTTTTTTATACCCTCATTTATGTTTTTTATATCCGATTTTACTATCTTTGTATTTCCTAACTCTATATCTGATATATCTTGTTTTAGATCTTTTAGCGTGCTTACCGTTTTTTCGTCTACATTACCATTGTAGATGTATGCTACTTCATCACCTTTTTTTATTTTATTACCTTCTTTAATACAATATTTTACTTTTCCATCCATACTACTTTCCAATAAATATTCATCTCTAATTACTAGTCCCTTTTTCTTGAAACTTTCTCGAACAACTTGATTTTCTAAAACCAAAGTATCTGCATTTTTTTTAATTATACCACTAAGTATATTTGATAATACGTATATACATATAAATATCAAAATCAACTTTGTATAATTAAATTTTAATTTTCTCAATATATATCCCCCTAAAAATAAATATAATACTATATTTATTTCTTCAATATAAATGCAACTCCTCTTACTTTTTCCAAAAACTTAAAAGGTACATACCTTAGTATGCACCTTTTTTTATTTATAAAATAATAGTTATTATGTTTGAACAACCATCATTTATTATTTTTTGTAAAGTTTTTTGTATCTTAACTCTTACATCGTCTGGCATCATATACAATTTACTTTGTAATTGATCTTTCACTAAGTCATGTAATGATTTTCCAAACATATTGTATTCCCATATTTCATTTGGATTTTCTTCAAAACCTTTTAGTAAACTTTCTAACATCTCTTTACCTTGTTGTTCTGTTCCTACACCAGGAGAAATTTCTGTAGATATGTCAGCTTTGATCATATGGATAGATCCAGCTTTAGCTCTTAATCTAACTCCATATTGTTTACCTTGCTTAACTATCTCAGGAACATCTAAAGTAAGCTCATCTATAGTAGGTGCTACTAACCCATAACCTTTCTCTCTTACATCAGTTAACGCTTGTTCTACCTTTTCATATTCTGTGTTAACTTTAGATAATCTAGTTACTAGGTTTAATAGTTCATATTCACCATCTATTTTAAATCCACTCTTCTCTTCTAAAACATTATAGAATAAGTCCTTTTTAGTTCCTAAATTTATACTTACTACACCTTCACCTAATTCTACATTGTCAACTTGAGTTTCATCTAAGAAATCTAAACTTTCAAATCCATCTATTATAGAATTCACATCTCTTATAACTCCAACCTCATTTATACTGTCTTTTATAGCACATATTATGTTATTTTTTATCCAATGATTTTTCTCTAATCCTTCTATCCATTTAGGGAAGTTTATATTTATTTCATTTATAGGGAAATCATATAATACATTTTCCATAACTTCTTCCACATCCTCTTCATCCATAGCCAAAACATTTAATGGTATTACAGGCTTATCATATTTTTCTTCTAATTCTCTTTTTAATTCTAGAGTTGACTCAGCATATGGATCTAATGTGTTTAATACTATTACAAATGGTTTTTTAAGTTCTTTTAACTCATTTATTACTCTTTCTTCAGGTATAGAATATGATTTTCTATCTATTTCAGTAATACTTCCATCTGTAGTCATAACTATTCCTATTGTAGAATGGTCTCTTATAACTTTTTTAGTTCCTATTTCTGCTGCTTTTTCAAAAGTCATAGCTTCATTAGACCATGGTGTAGATACTAATCTTTGTTTACCATCCTCTTCATGACCTAAAACTCCATCAACTATGTACCCAACGCAATCAACCATTCTAACTTTCATTGAAACATTTTCTCTAATCTTTATTTCTACACCATCAGCTGGAACAAATTTTGGTTCAACAGTCATAATTGTTTTTCCTGAACCACTTTGAGGTATTTCATCTTGTGTTCTTTCTCTTTTAAATTCATTTTCTATATTAGGTAAAACTAATAATTCCATGAATTTTCTTATAAATGTAGATTTACCTGTTCTAACAGGTCCAACTACACCTACATATATATCCCCTTGAGTTCTTCTTGCTATGTCCTCATATATATTATTCATCTATAACCCTCCTGCATACAAATTCTTAATAAAGTATATTTTAATCTGCAGGTTAATATTACAAAAATAAAAAAAAACTAGATTTAATAATCTAGTTTTCTTTTACTACCTCTTCAACTTCATGCGTTTTATTTCTCATCATTAGCTCATCTACAACTTCATCTGGGTTCGACCCATTGTGAAGAACTGAGTAAATAGCATTAGTTATAGGCATTTCTATGTTTATTTTTTTTGATACATCATAAGCAACTTCTGTTGCTGTAATTCCTTCTACTACCATTTTAACTTCTTTCAAAGTTTCTTCTAAACTTTTTCCTTGTCCTATAAGTATTCCAGCTCTTCTATTTCTACTATGCATACTCGTACATGTAACAATTAAATCTCCTATTCCTGACAATCCAGAAAAAGTAGGTGATTTAGCTCCCATAGCAATCCCTAATCTGCTTATTTCACGTATTCCACGTGTCATAAGAGCTGCCTTGGCATTGTCTCCATATCCTAATCCATCACATATACCTGCTCCAAATGCGATGATATTTTTCAATGCTCCACCTAATTCAACCCCAACAACATCAGGGTTTGTATATACTCTAAATTTAGGGCTCATGAACGTATCTTGGACCTTTTCCGCAGTACTTAATTTTTCAGATGCTACAACTACAGTTGTAGGTATATCTCTTGAAACTTCTTCTGCATGTGATGGTCCAGAAAGAACAACATATTCACATTCTGGTATTTCTTGTTCGCATACTTCAGAAAGTCTTAGCCCAGTTCCTTTCTCTAAACCTTTTGCAACATCAATTAATATCTGATTGATTTTTACAAATGGCTTAATTTGCTTACAAATACTTCTTATAGCTTGAGAAGGTACAGCTAAAACTATCATTGAGCTATCTGTTACTGATTCTTCTATATTTGTTGTAACTTTAATATTTGTTGGTATGTTTACGCCTGGAAGATAATCTCTATTTTCTCTAGTTTCATTAATTAAATTACATTGGCCTTCGTTTAAAGTCCACATAGAGACATCATATCCTTTTTTAGCTACTACTAATGCTAATGCTGTTCCCCAACTTCCAGCTCCTAATACACAAATTTTTTCCATACAAACACCACCTAAATATACTTAAAATATTATTTTTTTTCTCCTATTTTTCTTTCTGTTCCATTTAATAGTCTTTTAATATTTTCTCTATGTTTAAAAATTACTGATGCTGATAAAAACAAAGCAACTGCTAATCCTTTATAATTTCCTATAAAAAACATTATTATAGGAGACATACATATACTAAGTACTGACCCTAAAGAAACATATTTTGTCACGTATACAATTAGTATGAAAAATGCAAAACAACTTAAAGCTATCACAGGGTTTACAGCTATCATAGCTCCTAAAGAAGTAGCTACTCCTTTTCCACCCCTAAACCCTAGATATATAGGCCAGTTATGACCTATTACAACAAATACAACTGCTATGTAAGATGCTGTAGCTACATCTGTATGGGCTATAGTGGCTATCACCTTTGCTATTAATACAGCTATTACACCTTTTAACAAATCTCCTACAAATGTCAGTATTCCAGCTTTTTTTCCTAATGTCCTAAGAACATTTGTAGATCCTGCATTTCCTGAACCTTGGGTTCTTATATCCACACCCATCATTTTTTTTGCTATTATATATGATGTCGATATACTTCCTATAAAGTACGATACTAAAATAATAATTAGGTAACTAATCATTTCTTCCCCCCTAATACCTATTTTCTTTTTTCTCTATAGTCAAACCATACAGGTGTACCTTCAAATCCAAAGTTTTCTCTTATCTTGTTTTCAAGATATCTTTGATATGAGAAGTGAGTAAGTTGCTTATCATTTATAAATAATGTAAATTTAGGTGGTTGTGTTCCAGTTTGAGCTCCATAGTATATCTTAAGTCTCTTACCTTTATCTGAAGGTGGTTGGTTAAGAAGTACAGCTTCACCTATTACATCATTTAATGTTGATGTTGGAACTCTCTTAGCATGTTCTTCAGCTATATAAGTTACTGTTTCTAATATTTTGTTCATTCTTTGGTTTGTTTTAGCAGATACGAATACTATAGGTGCATACGCCATGAATGGGAATTTTTCTCTTATAGTTTTTGTATATACACTCATAGTTTTATCATTTTTTTCTATTAAGTCCCATTTATTTATTACAAATAAACAAGCCTTACCTTCATCATGTGCAATACCTGCTACTTTTGTATCTTGCTCTGTTACACCTTGTTCTGCATCTATTACAATAAGAACTACATCCGCTCTATCTACCGCACTCATAGCTCTTATTACACTGTATTTTTCTACATTTTCATATATCTTACTTTTTCTTCTAAGTCCTGCTGTATCTATTAAAAGGAATTTATTATCTCCTTTTTCTAAATAAGTATCTATAGCATCTCTAGTTGTTCCAGCTATAGGACTTACTATAACTCTTTCCTCTCCTAACATATTGTTTAATATAGAAGATTTTCCTGCATTAGGTTTACCTGTTATAGCAACTCTTATTATATCTTCGTCATACTCTGTATCTAATCCTTCTGGGAAGTTAGCTACAACTTCATCAAGTAAATCTCCAAGTCCCATACTATTTGCACTAGATATTGCAAATGGAACCCCTAATCCTAACTCATAAAAATCATATACATTGTCAAATTGAGTTTGACTATCTATTTTGTTTACTACTAATATTACAGGTGTCTTAGTTTTTCTAAGCATTTGTGCTACTTCTTTATCCGCTGCTGTAAGACCTGCTTTACCATCAACAACAAACATTATAACGTGAGCCATATCCATAGCAAGCATAGCTTGATTTCTCATTTGAGATAATATTATATCATCACTATTTGGCTCTATCCCTCCAGTATCTACAAGTGTAAAATATTTGTTTAACCATTCTACCTCTGTAAATATTCTATCTCTTGTTACTCCTGGAGTATCTTCAACTATTGATATTCTTTTTCCTGCTAACTTATTAAATAAAGTTGATTTACCAACATTAGGTCTTCCAACTACTGCAACTACCGGTCTATTATCGTTCATAATAACCTCCCTCTCTATTTCAAAATCTTATCAACAAAGTCTTTCCCTTCATTTAAGCAAGGTACAACTTCAATATTCATAGTATTTTGTAATTCTTCTAGTGTAATATTGTCTAAAAATATTTCTTCATCTGCTTTTAACATACTTCTTGGTATATATAAAGTTTGTCCTAAGTCCTTGTCCTTTAACTGATCTATTATATCTGTAGCTGTTATAAGCCCCGATACAGTTATAGTTTCTCCGAAGAATTTATTTACTATCTTGTAAACCTCTATCTCTACTCCTGGGCATTTATTCATTATGCAACTTGCCATATTTTTTATGAATTCATATGCAGAATGTCCTGTAGCTATAGAAATTTTCTTTTTAGCATTCATCTTTTCATCCGAAATAGTTTGTAGATAATCATGAATTTCTCTTTCTAACTTGCTTATCATACCTACTCCATTTTCGAATTGTATAAAGCCTTCATAAGCATCATAATCTAATAATTTTTTATTTGCCATTATATAAAACTCATCTGATAGGAATATAAATCTTGTTCCTAGTTCATTTAGATATTTTTCTTGTAATTCATGAACTAACTCTATAGTTTCTCCAGCACTTTGTTCATTAAATATTTCTAAGTTTGGTAGATGGTCTCTGTGTTTAGTTATTCCTACTGGCACTGCTGCTGCACTATTTACATATGGATATAGCTTTGTTAAATCAGATACAGTTCTTTCTAATTCTGCTTTGTCATTGTATCCTGGACATAAAACAATCTGACAATTCATTTGTATCTGAGCATCAGCCAATCTTTGCATTATTTCATAAAGCCTTCCAGCAAACTTATTTTTAATCATTTTTTGTCTAAGTTCTGGATTTGTAGTGTGCACAGATATATTAATAGGGCTTATTCTATATCTAATTATATTATCTATATCTTCCTCACTCATATTTGTTAAAGTGACAAAGTTTCCTTGTAAAAACGATAATCTTGAATCATCATCTTTAAAATAAAGTGTTTCTCTCATGCCTTTTGGTAATTGATCTATAAAACAAAATACACATTTATTTCTACAACTTTTAGCTTTATCTATTATAGGATTTGTAAATTCAATTCCTAAATCTTCATCATAATCTTTTTCTATTTCATACACATATATTTCATTGTTTTTCTTTTTTATTTCTACTTCTAAGTACTCATCACTTAGCAAGAATCTATATTCTATTATATCATGTATCGGTTGATCATTTATAGAAATTAACAAGTCTCCAACTTCTATTCCTAGTTCACAAGCGATGCTATCTTTGTATACTTTACTGATTATATTATTTGTATTTTTTACATTGACTTCCATAAATTTCACCACTTTTCCTTTATAAGTACATCACATTATATTACCACGTTTTCTTTAAAATAGTCAATAAAAAGGTACCTTTAAAGGTACCTTTAATGCTTCACTACTATTAGAGTTCCATGATATACATCATGAACCATACCTCCCATAGTTTTAGATATTATTAATCCTCTTTCTTGAAGTTCTTTTTCATCTTCTGCATAAAAAACAGGAATATTAGCCGATTTCATTTCTTTATTTGTAGTAATTATAGCTAATGTTACGTCAGTTATACCTACATTCATGTTCTACACTCCTTTTTGTTGTTTTATATTAAACCTCTTCAATGCCCAATTATTTCCTCTAGAGCTCTCAATTATAGGTGTACTTTTAACCGCTGCTATAAGCTGATTTATATCTTTCTCAATAGGTATATATGGCATTACTAAACTTTCATTTTTAGGATTTCTTCTCAAAAGAGGAACAAAGTCTGGTTCATCTGGAGTTCTCATTATCCCTAGTCTTGAGTAAGCTATGTTAGCTATTGTCTGTCTTTGTCCTGGACTTAATATGATGCCGCTATTTATGTAATTTCCATCTTTAGGTATGATTTCTACTGCTAGTCCATAATCTAAATATCGTTGTTTTGAAGAATCCAATCCTATATTGGAAATTACAACATCATTTACTTTTAATAGAGGTCCATCAAATGATATTTTAGCCGGAATAACCTCTGCTATAGCTCCTATACTTTCTCTTACAAACAACTTCTTAAATATCAATGCCAATGCAAGACCTGCTGATGCCCCTAAGAAGATGCTACCTCCTTCTCCTATATAAAGCTCCGTCTTAGATAAATGATACACCGCTGACGTCGTTAAAGCTGTAAGAATACAAGTATAACTTCTAACCTCATATGTTAGTGCAATTTCTTCAATAAACCCAGCTCCACGTTTTACTAATAAAGCATCTTCCATATCTGTCAAAGACTTTCTCTTACTATGTCTAACTTGTCTAAATTGACTAGCTGCAAGTGATAAAAATGTAATTGACGTATATGATTTTTGTATTAAAGCAGGAACTAGCATTGCTCCTAACGCTGATCCTATAATAGCTAAAACAAGTTGTGATACTAACATATTTGGTTCTGTCGGATATTGTTTTCGGTCTGTCTTTAAAGTTATAACCCTTGAAATAATCCCTATAACTATACCAATTATAAATATACTTTTCATTTACTCACCCCTTAATTTTGCTTGTTCTTATTTTTCTTTCTATATGCATTGTTATTTCCTTTTGAACTATCTAATATAGGCGCACTTTTTATAGCTTCTACTGTTAAATCCACATCTCTAACTAATGGAATATATCCAAAGTTAACTGAATTATCTTTGGGGTTTGTTCTTGCTATAGGTATGAACTCTGGCTCATCAACATCTCTATCTATTCCCATATGTAAATACACGTTATGTAGCATAGCTTGTTGTTGTGCTGGATCTCCTATTATACCTGCAGATACCATATCTTTCGGTATAACTTTAAGTCCTATACCCTTTTCTAAATATCTTTGTTTTGATGCTTCTAGACCTATATTTGTTAGAACAACTCCACCCACTTTTAGTAATGCTCCATCAAATTCTATAGGTACAACTTCTACGTCTACAATATCTTCTAAACTCTTATTTGCTAGTATTTTTTTAAATATGTACCCAACTATTCCAGTTGCTACTATTGATGATATAGTACACATAATAAAATTAACTTTAAATGTATTAAATATTGTTATAAATGCTATAGATGCTGCTAGTGATGAAAAAATACTAAGATAATTTCTGACTTCGTAGTTTTTGGACACATCGTGAATATAAGTCATACCTTTTCTAATTAATTCGCTATCATCTATATTTGATAATGTTATTTCTTCTTCGCTTGCTACTTCTTGAAATTGTTGTATACCTACTGCTAAAAAAGTAAGAGCTGCAAACTCTTTATCTAATAAAGCTGGGAATGCTACAGCTCCTAATGCCGATGCAATAAACGATAAAATAAGTTGTTCTATATAATCTTGAGGCTGCGTTGGCTGTTGTTTATTTACTATTCTTAATACTATAAGCCTTGATAAAACTCCAAGTACTAGAGCTACCCCAAATGCACGCCTAAATAATGTAGCGTCATCCATATATTTCCCTCCTTTTATTTTTCACTATACTTATTGTGTGCAAAAACAAAAAAAAATTTCCTTAATTAAGGAAATTTTTTTTTGGTATTGTAACTGTAAATTCAGTTCCTATATTTAATTCACTTTTTACACATATAGTTCCATTTAAAGATTTAACTATATGTTTTACTATAGCAAGCCCTAGTCCTGTACCACCTACATCTCGACTTCTAGCCTTGTCAACTCTATAAAATCGCTCAAATACCCTGTCTTTATCTTCTTTAGATATTCCAATCCCATTATCTGAAACTTTTATAAATACCTCTTCATTACTTTCATATACACTAGTTTCTACAAAACCTCCATCAGGAGTATATTTTATAGCATTGTCTATTAAATTTAAAAATATTTGTTTAATATAATCTCTATTAGAGTTTATAAAAATTTTCTCATCATCAAATTTATATTTTAATTCAATATTTTTTATCTTGGCGGAGTTAATCGTTAACTCGTAAACTTCTTTAAATACATTTAGTACCTCTACATTTTCAGATGTTATCGTGTCTTTATTTTCTATAAATGAAAGTAATAATATATCGTCTATAAGCCTTTTTAGTCTATCCGATTCTGTTTCAATTATTCCTAAGAATCTATCTCTCATATTTTTATCTATATTTTCATTTATTCTTAATGTTTCTACAAATCCACTTATAGATGTAAGAGGTGTCTTTAACTCATGAGTTACATTAGCAACAAAATCACTTCTCATATTTTCTAACTTAACTCTTTCAGTTATGTTTTCTATGTTTATTATAGAACCGATGATAACATTATTACTACTTTGAAGGTATATAGGGTCTAGCTTTATGTTATATACTATGTCTTCATCATTAGTAATTTCTTTCATTTCAGTTTTCTTAGATCCTATAAATTTAGCAATTTCATTTAATATCTTGTAGTCTTTTATAACGTGATGTATATTCTTACCTTCTATTATATCAATTCCATCACTTTTTATTATTTTTTTTGCTTCTTCATTTATCAATAAAACATTTCCATTTATATCAATAGCTAAAATACCATGTGATATACTTTTTACAATAGATTTTAATTGTAAGTTTTTGTATTGAACTTCTTGAATCGTAATATCTATTGTATCAATCATATCATTAAAATTATCAACTAGTTGCCCTAATTCACCTTTTGCTGATATGTTTATTTTGGCATGGAATTCTTTGTTACTTATTTTTTTTGAAACAGCTATAAATTCTTGTAAGTAATTTCTTAAATTTATAGCGTATCTTATTGAAATTATAGAAACTATAATTGATATTAAAACAATTAAAAAGTATATGCTTATATTATCCATGTTAAAACGCCCCTTAATCTATTTTATATCCTATTCCTCTAATAGTTTCTATATATTTTTCTTCTTCACTAGTTCCTTCTATTTTTTTTCTTAAATATCTTATATGAACATCTACAGTTCTAGTTTCTCCATAGTATTCATATCCCCATATTTTATCTAATAAATAGTTTCTAGATAGAACTTTCCCTTTATTTTCTAGTAAAAGTCTTAAAAGTTCAAATTCTTTAAGTGTTAAATCTATCTTTTCAGTGCCTTTAATTACCTCATGCTTTTGTAAATCTACTTTTAAATTTCCTATACTTAACACCGTCTTATCACTATTATCATTATTAACGTTATATCTTCTTAAAACAGAGTTACTTCTAGCTAATAACTCTTTTACACTAAATGGCTTTGTTATATAATCGTCAGCACCTGAATCTA